>JASHTQ010000146.1 GCA_030040475.1 Streptosporangiaceae bacterium | reverse complement strand
ATCGCGATGTAGGCGGACTCCCGCTGGTACGCGGTGGACAGCCAGATGTCGTCGGCGGCGGCCACCCGCACCTCGACGGGGAACATCACCGGATCGGCAAGCCGCGGCACCGCCCGGCGCAGTTCGCCGAGCACGCCGACGAGTGATTCACGTGGAACGGCGTACTCCGATTCGGTGAACCTGACCCGCCTCGGCGTCACGAACACCCGGTGCGACACCTCCGTGTAGCTGCGCCGGGACAGCGCGGCCGAGGAGAACCTGTTCAGCGCGGGGATCAGCCGGGGCGCGGCGCGGCCGACCCGGCATAGCGTGCCGAACGCGGCGTTCTCCATCACCTCGAACTCGACGAACCTGCGCCAGCCGGGCATCGGCCCGGGTCCCGGCGCCGCGTCGACGGGAACCCTGTTGTTCCGCTTGACCAGGGCCTGGCGGCCGTACGGGAACCAGTAGAACTCGAAGTGGTCGTTCCCGTCCGCCAGCGAGTCGAACTGCTCGAGGACCTGCTCCACCGGCATCGGGCGCTCGTCCGCGGCGAGCGTGAACGACGGCACGCAGCGCAGCGTCACGGTGCTGATCACGCCGAGCGCGCCGAGGCCGACCCGCGCGGCGGCGAACAGCTCGGGCCGGGCCGAACCGGAGCAGGACGCAACCGACCCGTCCGCGAGGACCAGCTCGAGCGCCTCGACCTGGGTGGCGAGCCCGCCCAGCCGGGCGCCGGTGCCGTGCGTCCCCGTGCTCAGCGCGCCCGCGAGCGTCTGCGCGTCGATGTCGCCCAGGTTCGCCATCGCGAGCCCGAGCCCGTCCAGCGCGGCGTTCAGTGCCCGCAGCGTGGTCCCGGAACGAACCGTGACCAGGCCCGCCGGAGCATCCGCGGCGACGATCCCGGTCCAGAGCGACAGGTCCAGGGCAACCCCGTCGGTGGCGGCGATCGGCGTGAACGAGTGCCCGCTGCCCAGCGCCCGTACCGTCAGCCCGGCGGCCGCCGCGTCCTTCACCGCCGCCGCGATCTCGCCCGCGCCGCGCGGCCGGCACCACCGAGCCGGCGTCGCCCTCGCCGTCCCGGCCCAGTTCCGCCACTCGCGCCGGTCCGCCGCACCCGCAGAACGCCCCATCAATCCCACCAGCCTCGTCCGGCCCAGCCCGTTCGGCGTGGATGCCGCGACCATGCGCAAAGGGCGACACGAAAGCGGCATCCACATCGTACGAACACGCCTTATACGATGCGGAGCATGTCCGCGGACTCCGGCGAGGCGCTGCGCGCGCGGTACGACCGCGCCACCGCGGGGCTCGATCCGCCGCTCGCGCTCGTCGACCTGGACGCGTTCGACCGCAACGCCGCCGACCTGACCCGCCGCGCCGCCGCCCGCCCGATCCGGGTGGCCACGAAGTCGCTGCGCTGCCGTTACCTGATCGAGCGCGCGCTCGCCACGCCCGGCTACCGCGGCGTCATGTGCTACTCGCTGCCCGAGGCCCTCTGGCTGCACGCCGTGGGCAGCAGCGACGACCTGCTTGTCGCCTACCCGACGGTGGACGCAAGCGCGCTGCGGTCGCTGGCCGCCGACGACGCCGCCAGGCGGCACATCACGATCATGGTCGACTCGCCCGAGCACCTGGACGTCGTCGACCGGGCACTCGGCGACGGGCACGCCGAGATCAGGGTCTGCCTGGAACTGGACGTCTCATGGCGGCCGCTGGCCCAACGGCCGGTGATCCACATCGGCACCCGCCGCTCCCCCCTGCATACGGCGGACCAGGCCGTGCAGTTCGCCCGCGTCGTCACCGGCCGGGCCGGATTCCGCCTGGTCGGCCTGATGGGTTACGAGGGCCAGATCGCCGGCCTTCCCGACGCGCCGCCCGGCCACCCGGCCCGGGCCCGGCTGATCAGGCTGATCCAGGACCGTTCGGCCCGCGAGCTGGCACCGCGCCGGGCCGACGCGGTGCGGCAGATCCAGGACCTGACGAGCCTGGAGTTCGTGAACGGCGGCGGCACCGGCAGCCTGGAATCCACCGCGGGGGACGCGTCGGTGACCGAGCTCACGGCCGGCTCCGGCCTGGTCGGGCCGACGCTGTTCGACGCCTACACCAGGTTCACCCCGGACCCGGCGCTGCTGTTCGCGCTGCCCGTGGTGCGAAGGCCGGGCCCGAACATCGCCACCTTGTTCTCCGGCGGCTACGTCGCCTCCGGCACCGGCACGCCGGACCGGCTGCCGCGGCCGTACCTGCCCGAGGGGCTCAGCCTGACCGGCGTCGAGGGGGCCGGGGAGGTCCAGACCCCGGTCCGCGGTCCCGCCGCCGCGCGGCTGGCGCCCGGCGACCGGGTATGGCTGAGGCACGCCAAGGCGGGCGAGCTGGCCGAGCGCTTCACCCGGTACCACGTGCTCGACCATTCCGGCCGGCTCGCCGCCGTGCCGACCTACCGCGGCGAGGGCCAGTGCTTCGGCTGACCGCAGGCCCGGAACCGCAGGCCGGGGACCGTTCGGCCCCTTAACCCGCCGCCGCCACCGCCCGCCGTGATATTTATGCCGAACGGGCAGTGGCATCACCTACGGGGGTGGGGATCATGGCTACCGTGGCTGGACGCACGTTCCGGTCGGCAGCGGTCGGTGCCGCGCTTGCCTGCACGGCTCTGCTGGCCGGATGCGGCTCGTCGGACAGCCCCGCGACCGTGGCGGGTCCCGGCACATCGACGGCGTCGCCCACCGCGTCGGCCCCGCCCGATGCCTCCCGGCCGGCCGCCGAGAGCCCGCGGGCGCCGCAGACGGCCGCCGACACGTTCCTGGCCCCTGGGCAGGACATCGACGCCGTGCCGCTGCACGAACCCGGCTGCGCGGCGGGCTGCCCGCTGTCCGCTGACGGCACCGCCGTCTTGTCCGCGATGACCTGGACCACCTGGTCCGCCGCGCACGCGGTGGGCAGCGGCACGTACAAGCTGGATGACTGCGACCCCAGCTGCGCCCAGGGCACCGTGTACCCGGTGGCCGCGGTGGTGACGCTCAGCGAGCCGGTACGGGCCTGCTCGCCGGGCGGGACCCGGTGGTACTGGTCGCGCGCGTCGTTCAGGTTTCCCCGTGGCCTGCCCAAGGCCTTGCAGGGCCCGGACGCGCCGGAGAACCCCTGGACGTTCTCCTCGCTCGCCACCGCGGCCGGGCAGAGCTGCGGCTGAGCAGGAAATTCGGGCCGTAGGCGTACCAGTTCGCAGCGCCTACAGTTGACTTCAGTTACATCCATCGCATACGCCGGCGTCGGCGTGGTAAATGCGTAGTGGATGACGGAGGTGGTCGTGGCGGCCGTGGTATTCGGTCCCGAACAGGCGGGCCACCGCTCCCGCCCGCGCGCCGGCCTGGTGCTCGGCGCGGGCGGCGTGCTCGGGGCGGCCTGGATGACCGGCGCACTGGCCTGCCTGCAGGACCGGCTGCCTTACGCCCTCGGCGAGATCGACGTCATCGTGGGCACAAGCGCGGGCAGCGTGCTCGCCGCCGCGCTGCGCTGCCGGGCGACGGTGCACGACATGGTGGCATGGCAGCGCGGGGAGGCGACCGGGCCGCTGCGCGAGTCCATGGTGCTCGCCATGCGGGACGGCCCGCTGCCGCCGCTGCCGCACCTGCGCCTCGGCTCGCTGCCGCTGGCGTGGACGGCCCTGCTCCAGCCGCACCGGGTGCCGCCGCTGGTGGCGGCGAGCGCCCTCCTCCCGCCCGGCCGGGGTCAGCACGTCGCGCTGCGCGCGCTGGTCGAGACGCTGCACCGGCATCATCATCAGCGGCGATGGGCACACCGGGCCGACCGGGGCGAAACGCCGTCCTGGGTCGACGGCCAGACCTGGATCGCCGCGGTGGACTACGACACCGGGCAGCGCGTGCTGTTCGGCAGGCCGGGCGCCCCGCGTGCATCGCTGCCCGACGCCGTGGTGGCATCCTGCTCCATCCCCGGCTGGTACTCCCCGGCGGTCATCGGCGGCCGCCGCTACGTCGATGGCGGCGTCCGGTCTGACACCTCGCTCGACGTCATGCGTGACACGGACGTGCAGGAGGTCTACGTGCTGGCGCCGATGGCCAGCACGCATCCCGACCATCCGCTCCAGCCGCACCTGCGGATCGAGCGGCAGGTCCGCCACCTCATCACCCGTGCCCTGGTCAAGCAGGCCCGGGCGGTGGCGGCGGAGGGTAAGCGGGTGACCGTGCTGACCCCTGGCCCGGCGGACCTCGCCGCGATGGGGATCAACCTGATGGACCCCCGGCGCAGGCAGGCCGTGCTCGAGACCTCCTTCCGCACCTCGGCCGCCGCCCTCGCCCGCCTCGGCCCGACGGGCTCACGCGCCGCCTAACCGCCCCCGCAGCTCGGTTACGCACCGTAGTCCCGCTACCAAGAGGTCCGGCGGGCGATGTCCCGCACCGTGCATGACCTGCGCTAGGGGCTGCGGCCGTAAGGCCGGGTCGGGGCTTGGCGCCGTCGTCTCGATGACCGCGAACGTGGCGGGCGGCATCGTGACCTTGTCGGTCTCGATCGCCACCCCGGGGCTGGACGCGGCGAGCAGGCCGGTGCCCGGCTGGCCGAGCGGCAGCCGGACGGTGCCGGTGCCCAGGTTCGCCGCGATCCGCAGCCGCCCGCGCCGCACCAGCAGCCACCTGGCCTGCTCGTCGAAGTCCGCGCGCACTCGTTCCAGGCGCGGATCGGTCAGCTCGGGCCTGGCCCTGCGCAGCGCGATCAGCTCCCGGTACCAGGCGTGGATGCCGAGGTGCGGCTCGCGGTCGCGCTGCGCCCAGTCCAGCTTGGAGCGCAGGAAGGTCGCCTCATCCTGCGGGTCGGGCACCTCGGCGGAGCCCCAGCCGTACCCGGCGAACTCGTTCTTGCGGCCCTCCGCGACCGCCTTCGCGAGCCAGGGCTCGATGTGGTCGGTGAAGTACTGCCACGGAGTGTCGGCCCCCCACTCCTCGCCCATGAACAGCATCGGCGTGTACGGCCCGGTCAGCACCAGGCCGGCCGCGACCTTGACCAGGTCGGGCGACAGCGTCGCGGAGATCCGGTCGCCGGTGGGGCGGTTGCCGATCTGGTCGTGATTTTGCAGGTAGCCCAGGAAGCGGTGGGCGGGCACCCGGAACACGTCGACGTTGCGCCCGTGGGTCCTGCCGCGGAACGCGGACCAGATTCCGTCGTGGTAGAACACCCGCGTGTAGGTTTTCGCCAGCGCCGCGAGCGACCCGAAGTCGCAGTAGTAGCCCTGCCGTTCGCCGGTGACGGCCGCGTGCACCGCGTGGTGGAAGTCGTCGCTCCACTGCGCGGTAAGCCCGTACCCGCCCGCCTCGCGCGAGGTGACCAGCCTGGGGTCGTTGGCGTCGGACTCGGCGACGAGCACGAGCTCGCGGTTCAGCCGCGCCGCCAGCGCCTGGACCTCGGCCGCGAGCTCCTCGAGGATGTTCAGCGCCCTGCGGTCCTCGAACGCGTGCACCGCGTCAAGCCGCAGCCCGTCGAGGTGGTAGTCGCGCAGCCACATCAGCGCGTTGCCGATCAGGAAGGCGCGCACCCCGTCGGAGCCCGGCTGGTCCAGGTTGACCGCGGGACCCCACGGCGTCACGTGCGCGTCGGTGAAGTAGGGCCCGAACGCGTCCAGCCGGTTGCCGACGCCGACGTGGTTGTACACCACGTCGAGCAGCACGGCCAGGCCGCGGGCGTGGCAGGCGTCCACGAACCGCTTCAGCCCGTCCGGCCCGCCGTAGGGCTCGTGCACCGCCCACAGGTTTATCCCGTCGTAGCCCCAGCCGTGGCGGCCGGGGAACGACGCGACCGGCATCAGCTCGACCGTGTGCACGCCGAGGTGACGCAGGTGCTCAAGCCGTCCGATGGCGGCGTCGAACGTGCCCTCCGCGGTGAACGTGCCGATGTGCAGCTCGTAGATCACCGAGCCGTGCAGCGGCCCGCCCCGCCAGCTCGGGTCGGTCCAGCGGAACGCGGCGTGATCGTAGGTGCGGCTCAGCCCCTTGACGCCGAACGGCTGCCGCAGCGATTTTGGGTCGGGCAGCACCTCGCCGCCGTCGACGCTGAAGCCGTAGTCGATGCCGGCCGCCACGTCCGGCACCTCCGCACTCCACCAGCCGGAGCACGCTCCGGCGGCGGGCTGCTGGCTCATCGGATAGCGGCGCCCCGCGACCTCCACCTCGACCGTGTCGGCGGCGGCAGGCGCCCACACGCCGAACGTCCTCACCGAGCGCTCCCGTCCGCCCCGTATTCCGCTTCTTGCAGGTAGACCCGCTCGGGGACGAGCAGGGCAACAGGAAGCCGCCAGGTCAGGTCGGCAAGCAGCGGCCGCAGCCCGGCGTGCCTGGCGCCGGTCAGCACGTCGCGCCAGTGCAGCTCGGGCAGCGGCAGGGCGGTGTCGGCCCAGCCGCCGCGGCGGCGCAGCCCGGCGGGCAGCCGGGTGGCCACGGTGACCGCGTGCCCGCCGCGCAGGAACGCGACGGCGTGCTCCGCGGCCGGTCCCTCGCAGGCCAGCGGGTTGTAGCCGCCCGCGAACCAGTCCGGATGCTCTCGCCGCAGCCGCAGCGCGCGGGAGGTGACGAGCAGCTTCTCCGCGTCCAGGCCGACCACCTGGTCCGGGCGGGCTTCCAGGGCGGCCAGCAGCCGCCTGCGGCGGTCGTAGTCGACCGGCCGGCGGTTGTCCGGGTCCACCAGCGACAGGCCGGCCAGCTCGCAGCCCTGGTAGACGTCGGGCACTCCGGGCATGGTGAGCTGCACGAGCTTGGCGCCGAGGGAGTTGACTCTCGCGTCGGGCGCGATCTTGGCCACGAAGCCGGCGATGCCCGCGGTCAGCTCCGGATCGCCGAGCACCGCGTCGGCCAGGCCGAGCACGGCCGACTCGTAGCCGGGATCGGGCACCGTCCATGAGGTCCGGGTCTTGGCCTCGTGCATGGCCTTCGCCAGGTACCCGCGCAGCCGCTCGCTGCCGATCAGCCAGGCGCCCACCAGCGTCTGCCACATCAGGTACTCCAGGTCGGGCTCGGGTGCCCGCTGCGCGGCCTGGGCGGCGGCGCCGTCGCTGAGCCAGATGGCCAGGCCGTGCCATTCGGCGACCTGCAGCGCCCATTCCTGCGGCCACTCGGCGAGCACGGCCAGCCTCGCCCGGACGTCTTCCTGGCGCTTTGTGTCGTGCGTGGACAGCGTGGTCATGGTGGCCGGCCACCGGGCGGCCAGGCGGCCGGCCGCGGCGTGGAACTCGGCCGCGCTCACGCCGAACACGCCCGGGTCGCCGCCCACCTCGTTCAGCGCGGCCAGCCGCGGCCAGCGGTAGAAGGCGGTGTCCTCCACGCCCTTGGCGAGCACCGGGCCCGTGGTCTGGCCGAACCGCGCCACGAGCTCGTCGCGCGCGGCCTGCCGGCCGACGTCTTCCGACATGCCGCCGAGCCCGAGCAGCGCGGCGGTCAGGCCCTCGACGGCGGGGTGCAGCCGGTCCTCGAGGCGGTCGCGCGCCGCGGCGGCGGCGGCCGTCAGCACGGCCACCGACGCGTCCGGCGGCGGCTTGCCCGGGGTCACGTAGGCCCGGTACACGCCGAACGCGGCCAGCAACTCGACCAGCACGTCGTACAGGTCGCCCGGGTCGAACCCGACCAGGGCCGGGTAGTCCGCGCGGGACAGCAGCCGGGTCAGCCTGGACAGCTCCGCCGTGAACGTGCCCTCGGCGATGTACCGCTTGGCCTCCTGCTCCACCGCCTCGAAGCGCTGCTTGCCGCCGGTGAAGGCGACGTACTCCTCGGTCAGCGGCGCCTCCCCCGCGGGGTCCACGAACAGGCCGCCGACCAGGGCCAGCGCGTCGTAGCCCGTCGTGCCCGAGCACGGCCAGGGCGGCAGCTCCTCGCGGGAAGCCAGGATCTTCTCCACCACCACCCAGGCACCGCCGGTCGAGCTGGCCAGCCGCCGCAGGTAGCCCTCGGGATCGGCGAGCCCGTCCGGGTGATCCACCCGCAGGCCGTCGATCAGGCCCTCGCCCACCAGCCGAAGCAGCACCCGGTGGGTTGCCTCGAACACGTCCGGGTCCTCGGCCCTGATCGCGATCAGCGAGTCGATGTCGAAGAACCGCCGCCAGTTGAGCTGGGTCGCGGTTTCCCGCCAGTCGGCGAGCCGGTAGTGCTGCTCGGCGAGCAGCATGCCGAGCGGCAGGTCGGCGACCCCGTCCCGCAGCGGCAGCACGTGGTCGAAGTACCGCAGCACAGGCCCGGCGTGCCCGTCGGCGCCGTCGGGCCACGGGTCGCGCAGCGCCGTGTCGATGACCAGGTCGCCCAGGCACTTCTCCAGCGGCCCGGCGAGGATGGGCATCAGCAGCTTGCCGTCCTGCGCGTCCCAGTCGACGTCGAACCAGTGCGCGAACTTCGACGCCCTGCCCTCGTACAGCACCGACCACAGCTGCCTGTTGCGCCACTCGGGTGTCGGGCGCGCCATGTGGTTGGGCACGATGTCGACCACCACCCCGAGGCCGCGGTGGTGCAGCCGATCCGCCATGGCGCGGAAGGCGGCCTCGCCGCCGAGGTCGGCGGAGACGCGCGAGTGATCCACCACGTCGTAGCCGTGCGCGGATCCCGGGTTGGCCTGCAAGATCGGCGACAGGTAGACGTGCGTCACCCCGAGGTCCGCGAGGTAGTCGGCCAGCCGTCCCGCCTCGGCGAAGCCGAAGCCGTCCCGCAGTTGCAGCCGGTAGGTCGAACCGGGAACTCGCCAGGCCGCTGGGTAACCCGGCTGCTCAGCCACGACGCAGCAACTGGATCGAGTGATTGATCAGGGTCATCCTGTCTCCCGGCTTGACGGCGCCATCGTCTACAAACTCCGCCCCGGGCGTGGTCGTGTCCAGCACCCTGGTCCACCGCGGGCCGTACCGGCGCGGCGGGATCGTGAACGTCAGGTCGTGCTCGCTGGCGTTGAACATCAGCAAGAAGGAGTCGTCCTGGATTCGTTCGCCGCGGCGGTCGGGCTCGCTGATCGCCCGGCCGTTCAGGAAGACGGTCAGCGACTTGACGAATCCCGCGTCCCAGTCGTGGTCGGTCATCTCCTCGCCGGCCAGCGTGAGCCACGCGATGTCCCGCAGCCGCTGGCGCCCGCCGCGGACCGCCTGGCCGCGGAAGAACCTGCGGCGCCGGAACACCGGGTGGCCGGCGCGCAGCCCGATCAGCCTGCGCACGTAATCGAACAGCGCCTGGTCGTCCGGGGCGCGAACCGCCCAGTCGACCCAGGAGATCTCGTTGTCCTGGCAGTAGGCGTTGTTGTTGCCCCGCTGGGTCCGGCCAAGCTCGTCGCCCGCCAGCAGCATCGGGACTCCCTGCGAGAGCAGCAGCGTGGCCAGGAAGTTGCGCTTCTGCCTGGACCGCAGGGCGAGCACGTCCTTGTCGTCGGTGGGGCCCTCGTGGCCGCAGTTCCACGACCGGTTGTCGTCGGTGCCGTCCCTGTTGTCCTCCCCGTTGGCCTCGTTGTGCTTGTGGCCGTAGCAGACCAAGTCGGTCAGGGTGAAGCCGTCGTGGCAGGTGACGAAGTTGACCGAGGCGACCGGGCGCCTGCTGTCCTGCTGGTACAGGTCGCTGGAGCCGGTGAGCCTGGAGGCGAACTCCGGCAGCGTGGCGGGCTCGCCGCGCCAGAAGTCCCGGATCGTGTCCCGGTACTTGCCGTTCCACTCCGACCACAGCGGGGGGAAGTTGCCGACCTGGTAGCCGCCGTCGCCGACGTCCCACGGCTCGGCGATGAGCTTCACCTGGGATACCACCGGATCCTGCTGAACCAGGTCGAAGAACGCCGACAGCCGGTCCACCTCCTAGAACTGGCCAGCCAGCGTGGCCGCCAGGTCGAACCTGAACCCGTCCACGTGCATCTCGAGCACCTAGTACCGCAGCGAGTCCATGATCATCTGCAGCACGTGCGGGTGCCGCATGAGCAGGCTGTTGCCGGTCCCCGTGGTGTCCATGTAGTAGCGCCGGTCGTCGTCGACGAGCCGGTAGTAGGCGGAGTTGTCGATGCCGCGGAAGGACAGCGTCGGCCCCAGGTGGTTGCCCTCGGCGGTGTGGTTGTAGACCACGTCGAGGATTACCTCGATCCCGGCCGCGTGCAGGGCGCGGACCATGGTCTTGAACTCCTGCACCTGCTCGCCGCGGCGGCCGCCGGCCGCGTAGCCGTTGTGCGGGGCGAAGAAGCCGATGGTGTTGTAACCCCAGTAGTTGTGCAGGCCCCGGTCGTCCAGGTAACTGTCGGTGACGTACTGGTGGACAGGCATCAGCTCGATCGCCGTGACACCGAGCTCTTGCAGATGCGAGATGATCGCCGGGTGCGCCAGGCCCAGGTAGGTACCGCGGTGCTCGTCGGGGATCACCGGGTGCTCCTTGGTCAGGCCGCGGACGTGCGCCTCGTAGATGACGGTCTCGTGGTACGGCGTGCGCGGCGGCCGGTCGAGGTTCCAGTCGAAGTACGGGTTGATCACGACTGACCGGGGCACGTACGGCGCGGAGACGGTGCCGTTGCGCCGGTCCGGGTGCCCGAACTGGTAGGAGAAGACCGGCTGGCCCCAGCGGACGGCGCCCTCGATCGCCTTCGCGTACGGGTCGAGCAGCAGCTTGGCCGGGTTGCACCGGCGCCCGGACGCCGGGTCGTAGGGCCCGTGCACCCGGTACCCGTAGCGCTGGCCAGGGCTGATCCCGGGCAGGTAGCCGTGCCAGACGAAGCCGTCTACCTCGTGCAGGTCGACCCTGGTTTCCTGGCCGTCGTCGTCGAACAGGCAGAGCTCGACTCGGGTGGCCACCTCGGAGAACAGGCCGAAGTTGGTCCCGGCCCCGTCGTATGTGGCTCCCAGCGGATAACTGTCGCCCGGCCACGCGGCAGTAGCCGCCAAATGTTTCCCGTCCCTCCTGCTGAACTCCAGCTCCGACCATGACCCACCTTCCCACGCCAACCCCGCTCACACCGAACCAGTCTCGCCCGGCCCGCCACGCGCTGTCAGGCGCCCGCGGGAAACCGCCCCGCGCCCGCGTGTCCTGGTCGGGAGGGGTTCGATCTCGGCGGTCAGCCGGACCCGCCGGGCGGCCGCCACGGCCTCGGGGTGCTCGGCGGTCAGCGTCTGCGCGTACCGGCGCAGCGCGTCGGCGAGCAGCCGGTCCGCCCGCACCTGGTTTCCCGCCGCGGCTTCGTCGAGGGCCAGGTTGGAAGCCGCTATCAGGGTGTCCGGATGGTCCTCACCGAGAGCGGTCCTGCATCTGGCCAGCGTGTCCCTGCCGAGCCGGATCGCCGCCGCCAAGTCGCCGCACGCGGCTAGATCGGAGGCGTAGTTAAGGCCAGCCAGCAGGGTAAGCGGATGTGCATCGCCGTAGCTGTCGATGAGTCCCTCCCTGGCCTGCAGGTCGTACCTGCGCGCTTCCTCCGGTCGACCGCTGGCACGCAGCACGGAGGCGAGGCTCACCAGCGCCGCGTAGCCGAAGTCGACGGGAAAGCCCGCCTGGGGATATCGATCCCGGATTTCCCTGGCCAGCTCGAGCGCGGCGGCGAGATCGCCGACCGCACGCCGATCGTTGACCAGGTTGAGGGCCGCGCGCAGCGTGTGGATGTGATCGGCTCCGAGGTATTCCCGGCTCCGCTGCGCCACGTCTTCGCTCTCCCGCAGCGCGTCCCAATAATGGCCGGCCTTACGCAGCGCAGCGGCCAGCCCCATCCGCGCGTTGAGGTAATCGGGGTTCCCCGGGCCGACCTGGGTGGCGAACGTCCTGACCACGGCACGCGCGATGTTCAGTGATTCGGTGTAACGGCCGAGGCTGCGCAGGTCGAACGCCATCACGCTCTGAGAGATCAAGGTGATCGGGACGTCCTCGCCCAGCACGCGCCGCCGGTCGGCACAGATCCGCTGCTCGGTCTGCAGAGCCTCCCGCAGCCGGCCAAGGCGCCGGTAGTCGGAGGCCAGGCCGGCCAGGACGCCCAGCGTCCGCTCGTGGTCCGGACCGTACACGCGCTCGAACCTCGGCAGCAGGCCCAGATCAAGCTCAAGTGCCTCGCCGAATTGAGCCCTGGCCCGCAGATCGGTGCCCTGCAGGCTGGCGCATAGCAGGGTTATCTCGTGGTCCGCCCCGTAGCGCTCGGTCAGCAGGCGGAGCGTCTCCCTGGACAACTCGCGCGCCTCCGCGGCCGACCCGAGCACCCGCATCGCGACCGTCACCTCGACCGCCAGCATCAGCACGTGCAGGTCATCGGCGCCGAGTCGCTCCCGCCACACCTTCAGCGCATCCTGCCCGAATTGCACCGCCTCGACCTGTCCGCCGCCCAGGTGGAGCCGCCGTACCTGGTCGATGATGAGGCGGCGGAGGGCCGAGTTGGTCGTGTACAGGAAGTTCCGCTCTGACTCGATATGCGGCCAGGACAGGTCATACGCGATCTCGCTGCCCGGCCGATCCGGATCGCCTGGGTTGGATTCGGCGAGCAGGGTGTCCACGGCCGCCTGGTACGCCTGGAACGCATCGGGCGCGTTCTGCCGGAGCTGGCCCCTGATGATGGCCTGGACGGCCCGGGGCATCCGGATCTGGTCCCGGGCTCCGTCGACCTTGACCAGCGACAGCCGGTGCAGCTGGCCGACCGCCGCGCGGAACCGGCTGGCGGACCCCAGGAACTCAGCCAGCCCGGGCGGATCGCCGACGGCGCCGGCGTGTCCGCAGAGCAACTCGGTCGCGATCGGCTCCGGGGAGAAGAACGCGCAGAGGCTGGCCAGGTCCGCGGCATCGCTCGTCAGCAGCGCGGCGGACATGGCCCAGCTGCCCGAGACCGCGGCAGGCAGATCCGGCAGCTGAGCGCCGAACCGGCTTGCGTGCTGACCGAGCAGGGTGAGGTAGTCCGCCACGTCCTGGCCGGTCTCCCCAAGGTATGCCGCGGCCTGCTCGACCGCGATCGGCAGCAGGTCGAGCGCAGCGGCCAGCCGCTCGGCCTCCCGGCTGCGCCGTTCGTCGTCTTGGCCGCCGTCGTCTGCGGCGAGGGCAGGAACCCTGCGGCGGAGGAACTCGATGGCCTCCTGCTGACCGAAGACCGAGACCTCGACGCCGTCCGCTCCCATGTAGCCGGGCCAGTACTGCACACGCGAGGTGATGATGACGTGGCCGCCCGCCGACAAGCGCGGCAGGTACCGATGCAGTTCGAGCGGCTGGGTCGCGTTGTCGTACACCAGCAGCCAGCTCGGCCAGACACCGGATCCGAGCACATCGAGCACGGCCGCGACGGCCCCCGCCCGGCCGCCTGCCGAGGCCGCGGGCCGCAACTCCAGCCGCTGGCCCAGGCGGATGAGCGCGTCCCCGACGCGATCATGGTGCTCGGCCCGGATCCACCAGATGATCTCGTAGTCGTCCCGATGCCGGTGCAGGTACTCCGCGGCGATCTCGGTCTTGCCCACTCCGCCGGGACCAGAGATAACCTGCGCCGCCGGATTCGGCCTGTCACGGCGAAGGAGGTTGGTGCGCAGCGCCTTCAGCTCTGCCTCCCGGCCGGTGAACAGCGGATTGGGCGGCGGGATCTCGGCCGACCAGATTCGCCGGCGGGGAACGGGAGCGGCGGACGGCGGACGGCTCGGGCCGCGCGCCGGGATACCGGGCGGGCCGACCTCGGGCACCTGCGGCGGCTCTGCCCTGCTCTCCGCCTGCGTGGCGGCCTGCCACAGGACGAGGAACGCCGCGCTGTCACCGTGCAGCGCCGTCACGATCTCGTCCAGGAAGCTCCAGCGCGGCACCCGGGAGTTGCGGAACACGTTGTGCACGGTCGACGAGCTGATCCGGCCGCGGCCGACCCGGGTGGCGATCTCGCGCATCGAGGGGCGTCCGGCGGCCAGGTGCAGCTGGTCGAGCCGGTCGAAGAGCTCGGTGATCGGCCCGGGCGGGGTGGGACTGCGTCTGATCGTCGTCACCGTCCGGCCCTCCCTCCCCCGCCCCACGAGTACAGCGACGTCCAAGCCTGTCCATAACTGTACACAACCACAGCTATCCGGCACCGCCCGGCGACCGCCTGCCCACGCGGACGGGTCCGTCCACGACGCCGGCGCCGATCCAAAGGCGTCCATGCCAGTCAAGGCTTGTTTACCCACGGGTAATAAGGCGCGTCCGGCGCTCATCATGGAGAAAAGCAGGGCCGATCCGGAAGGCAGGGACGATGAGCGGTCACCTCGCGGCGGTGCGCGCGATAGGCGCGCAGCCGTTCGCCGATCCGGTCTACCGCTGCATCGTCGTGGTTGACCTGGAGGGATCAACCAAGCGCAGCAACGTGGTGAAGGGCGAGCTGCGGCGGGTCATGTACGAACTGCTCGACCGGGCGTTCCTGGCCGCGGGTATCGGCCCGGGCCACCTGGAGGAGCTTGCCGACCGCGGCGACGGCGCGCTGATCCTGATCAGGCCGCACGACGACGTGCCGAAGGCGGCACTGCTCGGGCGGCTGATACCGGTGCTGGCCGGGCTGCTCGCCGAGCACAACGCCGCGGCCGCCAGGCCGGAGCTTGAGCTGCGGATGCGGGCGGTGGTGCACGCCGGCGAGGTCCACGAGGACGCCAGGGGCTTCTACGGCGACGATCTCGACGTGGCCTTCCGGCTGGTGAACGCGCCGGCGGTCAAGCGGGCGCTGCGGGAGGCGGCCCCCTCGCCGCTGGTACTCGTGGTCTCCGAGGAGATCTTTGCCGCGGTGGTCAGGCACGGCTACGTCGCGGCGGGCGGCTACGGGCCGTCCGTCCGGGTCAGGGTCGGCGACCGGCTGCGCCGCGGCCGGGTGCACGTCCCGGTCCCCGCCTCCGCGGGCCGCCCGGCCACGATCCGCAGGCCCGGGGGTCTGCTGCTGCCGATCGCGCCGCTGCCCCTCCCCGCGCTGAACGGCCACGGCCCGGCTCGGCCCGCCGACCGTCCGCCGCTGACCACGGTCAGCGAGCCCGGAGGGCGGCGACAAGCGCGGGGATGACCTGGTGCAGGTCGCCGACGACCGCGTAGTCGGCGTGGGCGAGGATGGGCGCGCCCGGGTCGGTGTTGATCGCGATGATGTGCTTGGCACCCGCGCAGCCCGCGATGTGCTGGATCGCGCCGCTGATGCCGCAGGCCAGGTAGAGCTCCGGGGTGATCTTGGTGCCGGTCTGCCCGACCTGCTGCTTGTGCGGGCGCCAGCCCTCCGAGGTGACCACCCTTGACACGCCGACCACCCCGCCGAGCAGGTCGGCGAGCTCCTCGAGCGCGGCGAACCCGTCCGGCCCGCCGACGCCGCGGCCGCCGCCGACCACGACCCGCGCGGTAGCCAGCGACACGCCGCCGGCCCGCCCCGCCGACTCGGTGGCCCGCACGACGAGGTCGGCCTCGGCGAGTTCCGCCTTGTGCACGTGCAGCTGGATGGCTGCCGGCGACTCCGCGGGAACGGCCGCCACGGCCTCGGTGGCGACGGTGAACAGCGCGACCGGAGCCTCCATGACCGCGTCCTCGAGCAGCAGCCCGGCCCAGCGGTGCCTGACGATCCGGTGCGTGCGGCCGCCGTCGGGGGTGACCAGCGTGCAGTTCGCGGCCATCGGCAGGCCCATGATCGCGCCGGCGTGGGCGAGCACCTCGTTGCCGCGGTCGGTGCCGGCCGCGAGCACCGCGCCGGCGCCGGTCTCCGCGGCAAGCCCGGCAAGCACCCGCCCCCAGGCCTGCGGTGCATACCCGTCCAGCGTGCCCGGCTCGATCACGTAGACGTCGCTGACGCCGTAGTCGGCCAGCGTGGCCAGCGGCACCCGGGCCGAGTCCGCGAACACGACTGTCCGGACAGAACTGTCCGCCGGTGACGGACCCGGCGACTCGCCGAACGTCCGCCCCAGCGTCACCGCCCGCAGCGAGGCGTCCGCGGCCTCGCTCCCGTCAAGCTCCACCAGGCACAGCACGCTCATGACGCACCTCCCACCCCTCGCGCGGACCCGCCACGCGAGGGCATCCCTGCCGATGCAGGTAGTGGGTGTGGCACCGCGTACCGAAGGCGGTATGCGGTGTAACACCGACTACCTCCCTGGCCGCCGCGGCGCGGGAATGGAGTACGGGTCTGGTGCTGGTGAGGCGTCATGACAGGATCCCCATCTCGTCGAGCACGCGGACCAGGCCGGGCACCGCGTCGACGCCGTGGCCGAGCACGGTGGCCTGGTGCCTGGCCGACTCGGGCACCCGCAGCGCCTGCTTGCGCAGGCCCTCCGCGACGAAGGCGGGCGAGGACCGCTCGACCGCCGCGCGCTTGGCCCGCAGGCGGCCGGGCAGGGACGGGTAGCGGGGCAGGTTGATGCCCTCCTTGACGGTGATCACGGCCGGCAGCGGCAGCGAGTAGGCCTCCTCGACGCCGCGGTACTCCCGCCGGGCCACAGCCACCATCACCGGGCCGTCGCCGGCGTCGGAGCCAGGGTCGGACACCGACAGGTTCTTGATCCCGGTGGCGACCGGCCAGCCGAGCTCGTGCGCCAGCCGGACGCCGACCTGGTAGTCGCCGGTGTCGGCCGCCTCGTTGCCGAGCAGCACCAGGTCGTAGGGATGCGCGCGGACCTCGGCCGCGATCGCCGCCGCGGTCGCGATCGGGCCGAACTCCGTGCCGTCGGTCTCCAGCAGCACCGCCCGGCCGGCGCCGAGCGCGAGGGCGTCCCTGAGCTGCTCGATCGCCACCTCGGGACCCAGGGTCAGCACCGTGACCGTGCCGCCGAGCCGCTCGGTGAGCCGCACCGCCTCTTCTACCGCGCACTCCTCGTGCGGGCTGATCGAGAACCCGGACATCCGGGTGTCGATGTCCTGCCCGTCGGCGGTCAGCGCGATCTTGCCGCCGACGGTGGGAACCCGCTTGACGCAGACCAGGATCTCCATGACCGCTAGCTCCTGATCCGCTCGTTCTGCGGGTCGAACAGCGGGGTCGACCCGGCCACCGCGACCGTGACCGGATAGGCCTCGCCCATGTACTCCACGAGCAGTGACGTGCCCTCTACCGCATACGAGGCGGGCAGGTAGGCCATCAGCAGGTGCCTGCCCACCGAGGGACCCGAGCCCGCGCTCGTCACGTACGACGGCCGCCCCTTGGCGTCCACCAGGCGCTCGCCCGCAGGCGTCAGGATCGGCTCGCCGCCGAGCATGTACCGCAGCGGGCCGTCGGCCGACGCATGCGAGTCCACGGTCAGCGTGCACAGCACCGCGCACGGCTGCTCGGCCCGCTGCCGCAGGTAAGCGTCCTTGCCGACGAACGGCTGCTCCTTCACCTTCGGCCGGGTCATGCCCGCCTCGACCAGCGTGTAGTCCGGGGTCAGCTCCGCCCCGAACGCCCGGTACCCCTTCTCCAGCCGCCCGGTGGTGCCGTACACGCCGATCCCGACCGGGACCAGACCCAACGGCTGGCCCGCCTGCCACAGCGTGTCCCACAAGCGCAGGCCCTGCTCGATCGGCACGTGCAGCTCCCAGCCGAGCTCGCCGACGTAGGAGATCCGGGAGGCGAGCACCACGATCCCGTCGACCTCGATCTCCCGGCAGGTGCCGAACGCGAACCCGGCGTGCGAGACGTCGTCGGCCGTCACCGCGGCCAGCACGTCGCGCGCCCGCGGCCCCCACAGCCCGATCGTGGTCCAGGCCGAGGTGAGATCGGCGAGGAACGCGCCCGGCGGCAGGTGCCTGGCGATCCACGCCGCGTCCGACATCCCGGTCGCGCCGCCGGTCACCACCCGGAACCGGTCGGTGCCCAGCCGCATGACGGTCAGGTCGGCGCGGAACCCGCCGCTGGAGTCCAGCCAGGAGGTGTACACGACCCGGCCGACCGGGACGTTGAGCTGCGCCACCGACAGCGTCTGCACCGCCTCGAGCGCGCCTGGCCCGGATATCTCCAGGACGGCGAACGCGGACAGGTCGACCAGGCCGCAGGCGTCCCGCATGGCCAGGTGCTCGGCGTTGAT
>JASHTQ010000145.1 GCA_030040475.1 Streptosporangiaceae bacterium | reverse complement strand
CGGCCATCGCACCCCCGCGCTGCCCCGCGAGCAGGTGGCCGACATCCTCGCCCGGGCCGGCCGCCTGTCCCCGTTACGGAGCGCCGAACAACGCCACCGGGTTTTCCCAGCACACCGCGCGCAGCCACGCCTCGCCGAGCTCCAGCCCGGCCAGCCCGGCGATCTGCCGGGCATACGGGTACGGGATGTTGGGAAAGTCGCTGCCGAGCAGCACCTTGCCCGCCAGCCCGAGCTCGCGCACCAGCGGCCGGGCCGTCGCGGGAAACGGAGCCAGCGCGTCGAAGAAGTCGGTGAAGATCATCGTCGTGTCCAGCGCCACCCGCTCGTACTGGCCGGCGAGTCGCAGGAACGCCTCGTAGTCCGGCGCCCCCATGTGCGCGACGATCGCTGGCAGGCTGGGAAACCGCGCCAGCACCTCGCCGAAGGGACCCGGCCCGGTGTGCGCGTTCCCCACCGGCGCATGCCCCGCGTGCACCACGACTGGCACCCCTGCCTCGGCAAGCAGCCCCCACACCGGGTCGAGCAAGGGGTCTCCCGGCGAGAACCCGCCGACCTGAAGGTGGAGCTTGAAGATCCGCGCTCCCGCTGCCAGCGCGTCGCGCACGTACCCGGCCACCCCGGGCTCCGGGTAGAACGTCGCCGACTCCAGGCATCCCGGCGTGGCCTTCGCGAACGCCATCGTCCACGCGTTCAGGTCGGCGGCCATCCCCGGCCGGTGCGCGTACGCGAGCGCGCTGAACATCCGCACCCCCATGCCCCGCAGGTGCGCGACCCGCTCCTCGTCACTCCACCTGTACCGGATCGGCCAGCTGACCCCGACCAGCGGCCCGGCCGCGTCAAAGTACTCCCACACCCGCCGCAGCATCCGCGGCGGGAGGAAATGGGTGTGCACGTCCGCCAGCCCCGGCACCCCGAGCGCCCGGCAGAACGCCGGGATGTCGAAGTCCTCCTCCGGCGCCCGTACCCCGTCCATCAGACGATTGAACCGCACTACTGGCCCAGCGCGATCGCGAACCTCTCCCGTACGGTGGCCGCCGTCTCGTCGGCCGGCGCGGCCCAGACGTCGGCGTTGAAGATCTCGACCTCGACGTACCCGTCGTAACCCGCCGCCGCCACGCTGGCCGAGATCGCCCCGAAGTCGATCACGCCGTCGCCGAGATGCCCGCGGCCGAGCAGCGCGTCCTGCGGCAGCGGCAGCACCCAGTCGCAGACCTGGTAGCTGACGATCCGCCCGGCCGCGCGGGCGATCTGGTCGCACAGCCGCGCGTCCCACCAGACGTGGTAGGTGTCCACCACCACCCCCACCGCGTCCGCAGGGAACACGAGGGCCAGGTCCACGGCCTCGCCCAGGGAGGAAATCACGCACCGGTCGGCGCAGAACATTGGGTGCAGCGCCTCGATCCCCAGCCGGACCCCCAGCCGCTGCGCCTCGGGTACCAGCTCGCCGATCGCCTCGGCGACCAAACGACGGGCCAGCCCGAGGTCCCGGCTCCCCGGTACCAGCCCCCCGCACACCAAGACCAGCGCATCCGCCCCGAGCGCGGCCGCCTCGGCGACCGCGGCCCGGTTATCCTCAAGCGCCGCCCGCCGTCCTTCCGCGTCGGCGCAAGTGAAGAACCCGCCCCGGCACAGACTCGACACGTGCAACCCGGCGCCCCGAACCGCCGCTGCCGACTCGGCAAGCCCCGCTTCCGCGACCCGATCCCGCCACAGCCCGATCGCCGGGATGCCGTGCCGCACGCACAGGTCCACGGCATCCTTCAGGCCGATGTGCTTAACCGTCGCCTGATTCAGCGACAGCCGCTCCAGCCCGATCACGCTCCCTCACCCCCGAGCCCGGCGAGCAGCCAGTTCATCCGCTCCACCGCGAGGTCCGGCTCGGCAAGCGCCCGCGCCGCGGCCGCCATCTCGAACACCCGGATCAGGTGCCCGGCCGGCCGCTGCCGCTCCAGCCCGCCCAGCATCGCGAAGTGCGGCTGGAGCCCGTTCAGCCAGGCCAGGAACGCCACGCCCACCTTGTAGTGGTAGGTCGGCTGCTCGAAGAGCAGCCTGCTGAGCGGGACGGTCGGCGCGATCGCCGCGTCGTACCCCGCCAGGTCGCCCCGGTCCAGTGCCGCGAGCGCAGCCGCCGCCGGACCCGTAATCGCGGCGAACGCGCCGAGCAGCGCGTCACTGTGCCCGTGACCGTCGCCGCGGATGAGGTCGGCGTAGTCGAAGTCGTCCCCGGTATACAGCCGGACCCCGGCCGGCAGCCGCCGGCGCAGCGCCACCTCGTGCCCCGCGTCGAGCACCGACAGCTTGACGCCGTCCACCCGCCCGCCTGCCCTGTCGATCAGCTCGAGCACCGTGTCCGCGGCAGCGCCGAACTCGCCGCTGCCCCAGTACCCGCGCAGCGCCGGATCGAAGGCCTCGCCGAGCCAGTGCAAGATCACCGGCTGCTCGGCGTGGCTCAGCAGTTCCCCGTACACGCCGAGGTAATCCCGCGCGCCCCGGGCGCTGGCCGCGAGCGCCCGGCTCGCCATCAGCACCACTCGGGCTCCCGCCCCGGCCGCCTGCACCACCGCCATCTGCTCCTGGTAAGCGGAGATGATCCGCGCAATCGGATGCCTTTCTCCGTCCCTGAGCTGATCGGTCCCCACCCCGCAAACCAGCCCCGCGGCACCCGGCTCTCCTCGCTCTGGACTCCCGCCGCCTGGACCGCCGGCCCCTTCGCCGCCTCCGCCCGCACGATCCGACCTGATCTGTTTCGCTCCGTGTTGGCTTGCTCGCGCGGCCGACCTGGCGATCAGTTCGCTGGCCTGCTCCCAGGACAGGCCCATGCCGCGCTGGGCGGTGTCCATCGCCTCGGCGACGCCGAAGCCGTGCGCCCACAGATGATCGCGGAAGCGCATCGTGGACTCCCAGTCGATGGCCTCGCCCCCTGGGTGCGCGGCGACGTGGGCGGCCGCGTAGACCCGCCGGGAGACCGGCGGCGGGTAGCAGGCGGCCCAGCCAGGATCGGGAATGGTCAGCGGCTCGGCACGGCCGGGCAGCCCGATCTGCGCGGTCACCTCAGACGTCCAGCGGCGGCACGTCGATCCGCCGGCCTTCGGCCGACGACCGCAGTGCCAGGTCGGCCAGCTGCACCCCCCTGGCCCCCTCGGCCAGGTTCCAGGCGAACGGCCTGCCCTCGGCCACGCTCTTCAAGAACAGTTCCCACTCCACCTTGAACCCGTTGTCGAAGCTCGCGTTGTCCGGCACGTCGCTCCACTGCGCCTGGTAGTCGATGGGGTCCGGCAGGTCCGGGTTCCACACCGGCATCGGCGTGCTCACCCGGTGCTGCACCGCGCAGTTCCGCAGCCCCGCCACCGCGCTGCCGCCGGTCCCGTCGACCTGCAGTTCGAGCAGCTCGCGCCTATTGACCCGCACCGCCCACGACGAGTTCACCGACGCGAGCGCACCGCTGGCGAACTCGAGCACCGCGTACGCGGCGTCGTCCGCGGTCGCCTCGTAGGGGCGGCCGGACTCGTCCCACCGCCGCGGCAGGTGCGTGACGTTCCTCGCGTACAGCGCCGCGATCGGCCCGAACAGGTCGGTGAGCAGGTACTGCCAGTGCGGGAACATGTCGAGCGCTATCCCGCCGCCCTGCTCGGCGCGGTAGTTCCAGGACGGCCGCTGCGCCGGGATCACGTCCCCCTCGAACACCCAGTAGCCGAACTCCAGCCGCACCGACAGCACCCGGCCGAAGAAGCCCTCGCTGACCAGGCGCCGCAGCTTGATCACGCCAGGCAGGAACAGCTTGTCGTGCACCACGCCGTGGGTGATCCCGGCCGCCTGCGCGGCGCGGGCCAGCCGCAGCGCCCCCTCGACCGACTCGGCCACCGGCTTCTCGGTGTAGACGTGCTTGCCCGCCTCGATCGCCCTCAGCAGGCTGGCCTCGCGGACGCCGGTGACCTGGGTGTCGAAGTACACCTCGACATCGGGGTCGGCGAGCACCTCGTCCAGGCTGGTGGTCCAGCGTTCCAGCCCGTGCCGTTCGGCGATCGCCCGCAGCCGGTCCTCGCTCCGCCCGACCAGGATCGGCTCGGGGTAGACGATGGTGCCGTCGTCGAGCAGCACGCCGCCCTGCTCGCGGATGCTGAGCAGCGACCGTACCAGGTGCTGTCGGTATCCCATCCGCCCGGTGACGCCGTTCACCGCCACGTGGATGATCTTCCGAGTCATTGACCTCAGCCTTCGGTCGGCGACGCGTGCCGGTGCTAGCCTGGATCCGGGAAAGTGCTTTCCCAGCCTAGGTTCGGACCGGTAGAGCGTCAAGCGCGGACGCGATGAGGAGAGGCCAGTGGGTCAGGGTCGGCCGGTCGCGAGGGTAACGCTGCAGGACGTCGCCGATCGCGCGGGCGTCTCGCTGACCACCGCGTCCCGGGCGGTCAACGACGGCCCGCGCCGGGTCGGCAGGCGCCTCGCCGATCGCGTCCACGAGGCGGCCGCCGAGCTCGGCTATACGGCTAACCTGCAGGCCAGGGCCGTTGCCACCGGGCAGAGCACGATGGTCGGCGTGGTCGTGCACGACATCGCCGACCCGTACTTCTCGACGATCGCGGCCGGCCTGATCGAGGTCGCCGACTCCAGGAACCTGCTGGTCTGCATGTCCAGCACGAAGGCGACCGAGACGGCCGAGCGTGAGTACGTGGCGCTGATGCGCGCCCAGCGGGCGCGCGCCGTGATCCTGATCGGCAGCAGGACCGACGACATGGCGGCCAGGGACGCGCTGCGCGCGGAGATCGCCGCGTTCACCCGCCAAGGCGGCCGGGCCGTCTGTATCGGCCAGGACCTGCTCGGCGTGGACACGATCCTGCCGGAGAACGCCGCGAGCGCCGAGGCCCTGGCCAGGGCGATGGTGGCGCTAGGGCACCGCCGCTTCGCCGTGCTCGCGGGCCCTCGCGGCCTGCTCACGGCAAGCGACCGGCTGGACGGATTCCGCGCCGGGCTCGCCGCCTGGTCGGTGCCGCTCGACCCGGCCCGTGTCATCCACGGCGCATTCACCAGAGACGGCGGCTACGAGGCCATGAGCGCCATCCTGGCGGCGGCCGAGCCGTTGCCCGACTGCGTCTTCGCGGTCACCGACGTGATGGCCCTGGGCGCCCTCGCCCGGCTCCGGGCGGGCGGCCTCACGGTACCCTCCGACGTCGCGCTGGCCGGGTTCGACGACATCCTCACCCTGCGTGACGTGTACCCGCCGCTGACCACGGTGCGGCTGCCGCTCAAGCAGATGGGGGAGATGGCCGCCAACCTGACCCTGTCCGAGGGCAGCGCAGGCGAGCCACGGGTCATCCCAGTCCCCGGCGAGGTCATCCTGCGGGACAGCACGCTGCCGCCCCCGCCGACCGGCCCGCCCAGCTGACCCTTGCGCACCATGGCCACAATCAGGTACGTTTCGCAGCAATTGGAAAGCGCTTGCCACCGACGGGCCATACGACACAGACGGGCCGTCACGGGCCACGCGGCAGGCGCGGGACAGCCAGGGCAGGAGCGGCGGTGCTCAAGCAGCCAGGTCAATGGCGGGGCGCGATCTTCGTCGACGGCGAGTTCCGCCCGCCCGCGGGCGGCGGGTCCATCGGCGTGCGCGACAAGGCCACCGGCGAGGTCTTCGCAAGCGCCGGGCTGGCCGGCCCGTCCGACGTGGACCAGGCCGTCGCGGTGGCCCGGCAGGCCCAGCCGGACTGGGCCGAGCGGACCTACGCCGAGCGCGCCGGCCTGCTCCGCGATGTCGCGGCCGCCCTGGATGGCCGGGCCAAGCAGTACCGCGAGCTCATTATGCGCGAGACCGGCTGCATCGGCGGGAAGGCCGACTACGAGATCTCCGCCGCGAAAAGCGAGCTGATCGAGGCGGCGGGGCTGGCCTCACGCGCGACCGGCGAAGTGCTCCCCACCGGCCACGCCGGGCGCTTCTCGCTGTCCGAGCGGATCCCGGTCGGCCTGGTCGGCGTGATCACTCCGTGGAACTTCCCGCTCGTCCTGGGCATGCGCGTGATCGCGCCCGCGATCGCGCTTGGCAACGCGGTGCTGATCAAGCCGTCCCCGGAGACGCCGTTGTCCGGAGGGCTGGCCATCGCCGAATCGTTCCAGGCCGCCGGGCTGCCACCCGGCATCCTGAGCGTGCTGCCCGGCGACGTCGAGGTCGGCCAGCGGCTTGTCGCCCACCCTGACGTAAAAATGATCCACTTCACCGGGTCGACCGCGGTGGGGCGGCAGATCGCCGGGACCGCCGGCGAGCTCCTGAAGAAGGTGTCCCTGGAACTCGGCGGCAACAACGCGCTGATCGTCCTCGACGACGCCGACCTGGACCAGGCGGCGATGATCGGGGCCTGGTCGAGCTTCCACTACCAGGGCCAGACCTGCATCACCGCTGGCCGGCACATCGTGCAGCGCGGGATCTCCGAGGCCTACACCAGGGCACTGGCCGCCCGCGCGGAGCGGATCACCGTCGGTAACACGGTCACCGAGGACGTCGGCCTCGGCCCGATGATCAACGCGCGCCAACTGGACCGGGCCCGGCAGTTGCTGGACGAGGCCGTCGCCCAGGGAGCCAAGGTCGTGGCGGGCGGTACCACCGACGGGCCGTTCTTCCGGCCCACGGTGGTCGCCGAGGTCAGCCGCGACTCCCGGCTGTGGACCGAGGAGATCTTCGCGCCGATCGCGCCGGTCAGCGTGGTCGACGACGCGGACGAGGCGGTCGCGGTGGCCAACGACACGAACTACGGCCTGGTCGACTCGGTGCTGACCGGCGACCCGAACCTCGGCCTGCGCCTGGCCCGGCGGCTGCGGGCCGGGATGGTGCACGTGAACGACGCAACGCCGCAGGATGAGGCGCTGGCGCCGTTCGGCGGGATCGGACAGTCGGGTTTGGGCGGCAGGTCAGGCGGTGATTCCAACATCGAGGAGTTCACCGAACGCCGCTGGTTGACCGTTAACCCCGGCCCCGCGCATTATCCCTACTAATCGGCACAAAGCCAGCCCGTCGAGGGAGTGAGCACATGAGCGAAGCGGCACCCGTTCCGTTCACCGAAACTAAGTCGCCTGAATCTCCCGAGCGATTGCACCGTGGGGCGCTCAGGCTGATCGACATCTCCGCCTCGACGATGGCCAACATCGGCCCGGCGTACAGCTTCTACTTCAGCTTCGGTCTGATCGTGGTGACGGCGGGTATTGCCGCCCCGCTGACGATCGTCGCCGCCATCGTCGCCATCGCACTGCTCGGCAACACGCTCTCGCAGTTCTCCCGGGCTCACCCGTCGACCGGCGGCTTCATCACCTTCGTCGGCAAGACGTTCGGCGGCACCAGCGCGGTAACCACGGCGCTGCTGTGCGGGGCCGGGTACATCATCGCGATCTCGTCGGTGCTCGTCATCTCCGGCGGGTTCCTGTCGATCATGCTGCAGTACTACTTCAACGTGGCCATCCCCTGGATCATCTTCTCCGCGGCCTTCACGGCCGGCGCCATGGTCATGATGTTCCGCGGCGTGGCGGTGTCGACCAAGCTGGCCGGCTTCTTCTTCGGTTTCGAGATGCTGGTGCTGCTGATCGGGTCGGTGGCCATGCTGATCAAGAACGGCGGTCACCTGTCCGGTGCGCCGTTCGACCCCGGCCATATCACCAATGGGTTCAGCGGCCTGGCCGCCGGCTTCCCGCTGGCCGTCTACCTGTTCATCGGCTGGGAGAACTCGGCGGCGCTGGCCGAGGAGACCGGCAACCCGCGGCGCAACGTGCCCAGAGCCGTATTCCTGTCGATCGCGATCATGGCGGTCACGTACCTCCTGGTCGCCTACTCCACGGTCAGCGCCTTCCACGACAACGGGTCGGCGCTCGCGGCTCCGCTCATCCCGTTCATCACGGCTGTGCACGGCATCGTGGCCTGGCTGGCGTTCATCGCCTACTGCGCCGGGCTGACCTCTACCCTGGGCGTGCTCATCGCCGCGGTGAACTCGCAGTGCCGGCTGATCTTCAACGCCGGCCGCGAGGGCCTGCTGCCGCGCTTCATCGGCTACGTGCAGCCAGTCCGCCGGACGCCGATCTACGCGATCATCACCTTCGTCGCCGTCGCCTCGGTGATCGTCCTCGGCTGGGCGATCGGCCACTGGGCCGGCGGCCACGGCAACAGCCTGAGCGCGCTGAACTACTTCGACGAATCCGGCACGATGGGCACGATCCTGATCCTGGTCGTGTACTTCCTGGCCAACCTGGCGCTGCCGTTCTACTACCGCAAGTACCGGCCGCAAGAGTTCAACGTCATCAAGCACGTCGTGCTGCCGGTGCTCGGCATGGCCGCGATCGCCGTCCCGGTCTACTACCTGTGCAAGCCGCCGCAGCCCAACCCCTACGACTGGTTCCCGTACGCCGCCCTTGGCGTCATCGTGGTCTCGGTCGTCTACGCCATCTGGCTGGTCAAGCGCGACCCCAGCCTCGGCGACCGGGTCGGCTCGATCATCGCCGACGAATAACCGCGCACTGCGCCCGCGAAGCCCACGGTTCACGTCTGCCACGCGTGACGGGCAGGCTTCGCGGGCGCAAGCACCACGGCCCGTTCGGAATAATCTTGGAGATTTTTAAAATGACCGACACCGCCGTCCACGAGACCCAGACCTCGCGCGAGCACCGCCCGCATCCGCTGGCACCGGCCACCGCCGCCGAGTACCTGGCCGGGCGGGAGATCCTGGCCGCCGCCGGGCTGCTGGCCGAGCCGACCAGGTTCGCCTACTACGGCCTTGAGGAACCGCCGAAGGACGACGTCCTCGGCGACGCGGTCACCGATCGCCGGCTGCGCGCGTTCCTGCTCAACGCCGGCACCGGCGAGTCGACCGACGCCGTGGTCTCGCTGACCGACCGGAAGGTGGTTAGCGCGCGCAGGCTGGACCCGCCCGCCGACGGGCAGCTGCCGATCATCGACGGCGACTTCGTGGCCGTGGACGAGATCGTCAAGGCGGACCCGGACTGGCGCGCCGCCATGGCCCGGCGCGGCCTGACGGATCTCGGCCAGCTCCGGGTCTGCCCGCTCACCGCGGGCGTGTTCGGGCCCGCCGAGGACGACAGGCGGCGGATGGTGCGGGTGCTCACCTTCGTCCAGGCGCGGGAGCACGACCTGGCCTGGGCGCATCCGGTCGACGGCATCGCCGCCTATGTCGACCTGGTCGAGAAGAAGGTCTTCACGATCATCGACGAGTTCGAGCTGCCGGTTCCTGCCGAGTCCGGCGACTACGACGACGAGGCGGTGCGCGGCCCGCACCGCAGCACGCTGCGGCCCATCGAGATCACCCAGCCCGAAGGCCCGAGCTTCACCCTGGACGGGCACTTGCTGCGCTGGCAGGACTGGTCGATGCGGATCGGCTTCGACGCCCGCGAGGGGCTGACCCTGCACCAGATCAGCCTGCAGCAGCGCCCGGTGATCTACCGGGCATCGATCCCCGAGATGGTCGTCCCCTACGGCGACCCGCAGTTCCGCTACTGGCAGGCCTACTTCGACACGGGGGAGTACCTGTGCGGGAAGTTCGCCAACTCCCTCGAGCTCGGCTGCGACTGCCTGGGCGAGATCGCCTACCTGGACGCGACCGTGACCGACGACGCGGGCCAGCCGCGCACGATCCCGAACGCGATCTGCATCCACGAGGAGGATTTCGGCATCCTGTGGAAGCACACGGACATCTTCAACGGCTCGGCCCAGTCGCGCCGCCAGCGCAGGCTCGTGGTGTCGTACTTCACCACCGTCGGCAACTACGACTACGGCTTCTACTGGTACTTCTACCTGGACGGCACGATCGAGCACGAGGTCAAGATGACCGGGGTGCTGTTCACCCAGGCTCATCCGGGCGGCGAGCACGTCTACTCCACCGAGGTCGCGCCCGGCCTGGCCGCGGCCGTGCACCAGCACCTGTTCAGCGCCCGGCTGGACGTGACCGTGGACGGGCTGGCCAACGCGGTCGAGGAGGTGGACGTCGGCGGCCTGCCGATCGGGCCGGACAACCCGCACGGCAACGCCATCGCGCAGACGGTGACCCGGCTGACCCGCGAGTCGCAGGCGGGCCGGCGCGCCGACGGCTCCCGCGGCCGGACCTGGCGGATCATCAGCACCGAGCACGAGAACAGGTTCGGCCGCCCGGTCGGCTACACGCTCTACCCGGAGTCCGCGCCGGTCCTGCTCGCCGATCCCGCCGCCCCGCTGTCCGCCCGGGCCGCCTTCGCGACCAACCACCTCTGGGTCACCAGGTACGACCCGGCCCACCGCTATCCGGCTGGCGACTTCGTGAACCAGAACCCGGGCGGAGCCGGGATCCCCGCCTTCATCGCGGAGGATAAGGACATCGACGGCACGGACATCGTCGTCTGGCACACCTTCGGCCCGACGCACTGGCCCCGCCCGGAGGACTGGCCGGTCATGCCGGTCGCGCACTGCGGCTTCACGCTCAAGCCCACCGGCTTCTTCGACCGCAACCCAACGCTGGACGTGCCGCCGCCAGGTAAGCATTGTTCCGCCGGCTGAGCGGAACCCTGGCGGCGGCACTCCCGCGCGTTCGGCCGTAACCTGACCGCTGCCGCGGCCCGGCTGACCTCAGAAGCCGCCGAAGGGCCAGGGGAAGCCGATGCTGGAACCGCTGTAGGTGACGCTGAAGTTCTGTGCGCTGGTAATCGGCGAGACCGCCGTGTCCCGCATGGTGATCTCTACCAGGCCGGAGGCGTTACCCAGGTTCGTGGTGGTGTTCACCGTCGCGCCCGTGAAGTTGACCGTGCCGAAGTTGGCCAGCGGCAGGATGCCGCCTCCGTAGGTGCAGCACGGAGCCTCGGCGATGACCTCGGCCGAGGACCGGTCCGCTCCGACCAGGGTCTGGGTGGTGGTGTTGACCCAGGATTCGGTCGTGTCGTCCAGCACGAGCTGGTACTGGTTGCTGCCCTGGTAAGTGACCGTGGCCGTGAAGTGGTCGCCAGGACGGACCGTGTGATTGATCTCCATGGAGGCGCCCGGGTACATCTCCCACCAGGCGTAGTACACCGCGGTGCGCCCGACGCAGTCGACCTCGGTGCCGGTCTGTTCCACGGTGGAGTTGGAGTAGCCGTCCAGCCCGACCCAGAACGCCGCGTACTGGTCGCCGCTGGTGCAATGCCCGGTCGGCTGCACCCAGCTCGCCGAGATCTTGGTGAACGAGCCGTTGGAGCCGGTCGCCGCGTAGCCCGCCCAGTTGGAGCTGGTCACGATCGTGTGCCTGGTCTGGTTCGCGCTCTGCGATACCCCCGCCGCAGGCTGGGTCCCGGTCGACAGCTCCATCGGGCCACCGGGCTGAACCATACCGGCGTCCGTCGGGTTGGTGGTGGCCGCTGCCGGGTAAGCAGCCGCGAGTGTCCCGCCAAGGACTAGGCCGATGCTTGCCGCCAAAAGCGGAAGCCTGTGTCGCATATGCACTCCTTGGATAAATAGCGCCCGATATGGTAAGCACAAATCTCGAACAGCTGGGCAACAATATAAATGGCGCATTCATGTAAGTCCATGGCCGTTTTTGTTTAGCCTATGTCGTGCAAGGCCTCAGAACCCCTCACACCCGGAAAGACCGGATATACGGTATGCCCGCAGCCGCCGGTTACCGAGCCGCCTGTCCTGCAGCCACAAGTACGCCCCTGACCTGCAGATATGGTGTGTGGTACATCGATCAAGAGAGCGAGTCGGCCCCGCGATCGTATGCTTGCGAGACAACTAAAGAAGGCGGGCTGCCGTAATGACGTGAATCAATTATTATGTTATTTCCGGCATAAGGGCACACCTGACCATACGGGCGCGTGCCCGTCACGGCCGGGTCAGGAAACCCGAACTAGTGCCGTGGCCGGACACGTTCGCCCCGCGGATCGCACCTGCCGCA
>JASHTQ010000144.1 GCA_030040475.1 Streptosporangiaceae bacterium | reverse complement strand
TGGATCGTGACCACCGACGAGATCGGCGACCCCCTTGACCTGCGGATCCGCACCTGGGTCAACGACGGCCTCCGGCAGGACGGGCACACCGCGGACATGCTGTTCGACATCTACGAGCAGGTGTCCTACCTGTCCAGCGCCTTCACCCTGGAAGTCGGTGACGTCATCTCGACCGGCACCCCCAGCGGGATCGCCTGGCACCATCCCGGCATGTACCTCAAGCCGGGCGACTCGGTCCGGGTCGAGATCGACAAGATCGGAACCCTCGAGAACCATCTCGTCGCCGAGCCGCGCTGACCTGTCCGGCGGTCCCACGTGGCTTCGGCGCGGCCCGGAAAGGGCCGCGCCGAAGCCGTTTCACGGCCGGGCGGATGGTTTATCGTTCGTCTTGTGAGCTGGCAGGCCGGCGTGGCGGGCGGGTCGGCGCTGCTTGGGCGGGCCGACGAGCGCGCAGCGGTAGACGGCGTGCTGGACCGGGCGAGGGCGGGGACCAGCGGGGTGCTGATCGTGACCGGGGAGCCCGGCGTAGGGAAGACGGCGCTGCTGGAGTACGCGATCCGGGCAGCTTCGGGTTTCCGGGTGGCCCGCGCGTCAGGGGTCGAGTCTGAGATGGAGCTGGCGTTCGCCGGCCTGCAACAGCTGTGCGCATCGCTGCTGGCCGGCCTGGCCCGGCTGCCCGGACCGCAGCGGGCCGCGGTCGAGACGGCGTTCGGGCTGAGCGCTGGGACTGGGGTTCCCCCTGACCCGCTGTTCGTCGGCCTCGGGGTGCTGGGCCTGCTGTCGGAGGCGGCGTCGGCGCGGCCTCTGGTCTGCGTGGTTGACGATGTTCAGTGGCTGGATCGCGCGTCGGCGCTGGCGCTGGGGGTCGCGGTACGGCGGCTAGACGCCGACGCGGTCGCGGTGCTGCTGGCCGGCCGCGAGCTGGGTGAGCTGGCGGCCCTGCCCGGGGCCGTCCAGCTGCGGCTGGCTGGCCTGCCGGACGCCGACGCCCGGGCGCTGCTCGCGTCGGCGGTGCCGGGATGGGTGACCGGTCCGGTGATCGACCGGATCGTCGCCGAGACAGGCGGGAACCCGCTGGCGCTGGTCGAGCTGCCGCGGGCCATGACGCCGGCCGAGATAGCGGGCGGACTCGGGTTCCTCGGGACCTCGGGCCTTCCCGGCCGGGTCGAGGAGAGCTTCCGCCGACGGCTGGGGCCGCTGCCGGAGGCGACCAGGCGGCTTGTGCTGTTGGCTGCGGCCGATCCGAGCGGTGACGCGGCACTGTTGTGGCGGGCGTGCAGCCTGGCCGGGATCGGCGCCTGGGCGGCGGGACCAGCCAGGGACGCCGGCCTGCTCCAGGTGGAGGCGCGGGTGCGGTTCTTCCACCCGCTGGTCCGCTCGGCCGCGTACCGGGCCGCCTCGGCCGACGAGCGGCTGGCCGCCCACGGCATCCTGGCCGCCGCGACCGATGATCCCGACCACCGCGCCTGGCACCGGGCGCAAGCGTCACCGGGGCCGGACGAGGAGATCGCCGCCGAGCTAGAGCGGTCGGCCGGGCGGGCCCGGACGCGAGGTGGGGCGGCGGCCGCCGCGGCGTTCCTGGACCGTTCGGTCGCGCTGACGCTGGACCCGGAGCGCCGCTCGGTGCGGGCCGTGGCGGCGGCCCAGGCCTGGTATCAGGCCGGCGGGAACGACAAGGCGCTGGAACTGCTGGAGATCGCGGAGACCGGACCGCTCGGCGAGTTGCCGGGGGCCCAGGCCGAACGGCTGCGGGCGCAGGTCATCTGCACCCGGACGGACGGCCGTGACGGCGTGGTGCAGCTGCTGCGGGCCGCGCAGCGACTTGATCAGTCAGACCGGGAGCTGGCCCAGGTCACCTATGCCCAGGCGCTGGGGCTCTCCATGGGCCACAACCCCCGGCCCGAGGTGGGACGGGTCCTGTCCGCCCTGCCGCTGCCTGAGCCGCCCGACGGACCTGGACTCCTGCTGCACGGTTATGGCGTGTTTTTCGCCCAGGGGTTCCCCCATGGAATCGACGTCATGAGCCAGGCCCTAGACATGCTCCTATCCGCGCCCGTCGGCGGCGAGCTGGGCATCTGGGTGCTTGAGGTGGCCGCCCAGGTGGCTATGAATCACTGGGACGCCGCCGGAGCGGACACCCTATCCTCGCGTCTCATCGGACTAGTCCGCGAGATGGGAGCGGTCGGCTTTCTCCCCATCGCGCTGGACCGCCGCGCTTACTACTGCGTCTACGCCGGGAATCTCGCGGGCAGCGCAGCAGCAATGGACGAGGCAGCGGCGATCAGGCAGGCGACCGGCAGTCAGCCCGGCCGTTACGACACCGGGATGCTGAGCGCGCTGCGCGACGAGGAGAGCGTGGCAACCCGACACATCGAGCACCTGCGCCGCGCGCCAGACAACGAAGCTTCACCGAACAGGGAGGTCGCGTTCGAGACCTCGCTGGCGATCCTCTATAACGGCCTGGGCCGTTATCCGGAGGCACTGGCCGCCGCGCAGCGCTCATCCGAACGCCACCCCGCGGGTGGAATCGGCGCAGGACTGACCGAGCTGGTCGAGGCGGCCGCGCGGTGCGATGAGATCCAGGCGGCTCAGTTCGCGCTGGATGCCCTGGCCGTGCGTACCCGGCTCGGCAGCAAGGACTGGGGACTCGGCGTCGAGGCCCGCTCGCGTGCTCTTCTGGCCGCGGGCAGCACGGCCGAGGATCTGTACCGGGAAGCGATCGAGCGGCTGGCTCGTACTCCCATGCGTTTGCCGCTGGCCCGCGCGCACCTGGTCTACGGAGAGTGGCTGCGCCGTGAGCGCCGCCGCGGCGAGGCCCGCGACCAGCTACGGATGGCTTATGACATGTTCGAGGCGATCGGCGCACGGTCGTTCGCGCAGCGCGCCCGCCAGGAACTGACGGCGACCGGCGTCACGGTGCACAGCCGCAAGAACGCGACCCTGGACGAGCTCACGCCGCAGGAGGCGCGCATCGCCGGCCTAGCCGCCGACGGGCTCTCCAACGCCGAGATCGGCGCCCGCCTGTACATCAGCGCGAACACCGTGGACTACCATCTCAGAAAGGTGTTCCGCAAGCTCAGCATCCGCTCCCGGTCCCAGCTTCACCACGCGCTCACCCCTGTCCCCGCGCCCAGCTGAATCCGCAGTTCTGCCACGGACTACGGCACCTTTTCCGCGCGTATGCCCCGACGGCCCGCGACCGCATGGCTACTGAATACCGGCTGACAGCGACGACCAGACCAGCCAGGGGCCAAGGACCCAGACTTGCGCACCAATCCGATAAGGGCTGGGTCTTCGCATACTTCGTGGCGACGGCACCGAGGCCACGGCTACGCGGTAGCGCAACCTGGCCGGTGATAACGCACTCATTGCGGCCGAGCCGATCCGCGGCAATGAGCAACGGCGAACACGGTCGCGTCGGCAGTCAGAACCCACGACGCGTTCGGCAAGACCCTGCCCCGCTGACACCCGGCGCCACGTGCCGATGTCGCGGAGGCTCGTCTCCGGCGGCGACCTGGTATTCGGGGCAGGAGATACTGGGTCGGGGCACTGCGCAGGGCAGGGAGGAGCTGTCGGCATGAGGGCTGATCCCCACGCGGGCGCTGACGTGCCGGGAGGCGGTGCGCGCAAGATGCTGATCGGGGGCCGGCGGGAGCCTGCCGTATCGGGGGCCGACAGTCCGGTGACCGACCCGGCAACCGGGCAGGAGATAGCCCGGGTGCCGGCCGGGGACGTCGCTGACGCCGACCGCGCGGTAGCGGCGGCGCGCCAGGCGTTCGACAGCGGCAGCTGGCAGCTGGCCGCGCCAGCAGAGCGCGCCGGGATGCTCATGCGGCTGGCAGACCTCATCGAGGAGCACGCCTGCGAGCTCGCAGTGACCGAGGCCGTGGACAGCGGCAAGCCGCTATCGGTCATCCGCTCCCGCGACATCGTGCTGGCCACTGACGTGCTGCGCCGCGTCGCGGGCTTTGCCGGGAACGCCGGAATCGCTGGCCGGGCGGCCCGCGCGCCGGCACCGGGGATGATCGCCTATCCCGTGCTGGCCCCGGCCGGTGTGGTCGGTGTGGTCGTGCCGTGGGCGTTCCCCCTGTTGATGGCCGTGTGGCAGCTCGCTCCCGCAATCGCGGCCGGTTCCGCAGTGGTGCTCAAGCCGGCCGAGCAGACGCCGCTGTCAGCGCTGCGGCTCGGCGAACTGTGCCAGGAAGCAGGGCTCCCTGACGGTGTCGTCAACGTCGTGACCGGGCCTACCGCTACGGCGGTCCGGCTGATCGCCAGCCCCGGGGTGGACAGGGTGACCTTCACCGGGTGCGCCGAGGTCGGCCGGCAGCTGGCCAGGGCGGCTGCCGCGGATCCCCGGAAGGTGGCACTGCGAGTTGGCGGCAGGGCACAGCTGGTCGTCTGCCGTGACGCTGACCTTGGCCAGGCGATCTCGCAGGCCGCCGAGGCGGGCTTCTTCAGCCACTTCCAGACCTGTACCACGGGCGCCCTGATCTACGCGGAGAAGGACATCTTCCGTGAGGTGGTCGAGGGCGTGGCTGAGGAGGCCGGCAAGCTCACCGTCGGCCCCGCTCTTGACCCGGCCTCGCAGCTGGGTCCGGTGGTCTCCGCCGAGCATTTCCGGCGCACCAGGGCCTACCTGGCTGCGGCCCTGGCCGCCGGGGCAAACGCCGCGGCAGGCGGCGGCAGCCGCGCAGGGCCTGGCTATTTCATCGAGCCAACCGTGCTCACCGGGATCAGCCCTGACGCGGCGCTGGCAGCTGCGGACCTCACCGGCCCCGTGCTGCCCGTCCTGCCGTTTACCGACCTCCGCGAAATCACCGCCCCTGCAATGCACGGCACCCGCGGGGGCGCCGCAGGCGTATGGACCAGCGACGTGTCCAAGGCCCGCCTGGCAGCCTCACTCGTCCACGCCGACACCGTGTGGGTTAACTCCTACCGCGTCTACGACACCATGCTTCCGCTCGGAGAACCCCGGCAGGCCGACTGGGGGCCGGAGATCCTGGACGATTACCTGGACAAGAAATCCATCATCATCCAGACGCGGCACTGAACCTGCCGGTTAGCTCTCGCTGTCCCGCCTGGCTGCGCACGTCGACCTCGGGGTGCTCGGCGGTGAGCTGGCGAAGGAGATAACTTTGCAGATGCCCTGGGGTACCCCGGTTGAGCGCGGACGGGTCCAACCGATCGAATGGACTCGTGAGTCCCAGCAAGATCCGCGCCGGTCAGGTCGACATCGGCACGCCGCTCGTCCGCGAGCTGGTGGCCGCGCAGTTCCCGCAGTGGGCCGCGTTGCCGCTGGAGCCGGTCGACTCCAGCGGATTGGTGAACGCGGTCTACCGCCTCGGTACCGACCTATCCGTACGGCTGCCGCTCCGGCCCTCGATCACCGACGAAGTCCGACGGGAGCAGGCGAAACTCGCGGCACTCGCGCCGTTCCTGCCTGTGGCCATCCCTTCTGTCGAGGCGATCGGCTCACCCACCGGCGCGTTCCCGGGCGAGTGGTCCGTCCACCGCTGGCTCACCGGTACGAACCCCTCCCCCGACGCGCTCGCCGACCCACGCCGACTGGCGGCGGACCTCGCGGCGTTCGTCGATGCGTTCCGGCGGATCGACCTGCCGGACCGGCCGCCGACGTATCCGGGCGAGCGCCGGACGCGAGCTTCGATGGTCTCGATGGACTCCCCGACGCGGAAGGCGATCGGCGAGCTCGATGGCCTGATCGACACTCGCGCAGCGCTGCTGTCGTGGGAGGAGTCGCTCGCGGCGCCCTACGACGGGCGCGAGGTGTGGGTGCACTCGGACCTGAAGCCGGACAACTTGCTCGTATCGGCGCAGGGCCGGCTCACCGCGGTGATCGACTTCGAGACGTGCGGTCTCGGCGATCCGGCGTGCGACCTGTTCCCCGTGTGGTATCTCCTGCCCGCGAACGTCCGCGACGAGTTCCGTGCGGCGCTGGACGTGGACGACGTGACGTGGCTCCGCGGACGCGGGCGCGTGCTGTCCCAGGCCCTGGGCTATCTGCGGGACGGCAGGGACACCAACCCGGCGCTCGCCAACCACGCGCTGCACGCCATCGGCGAGGTGCTCGCAGCCTCTCGGTAAGCTGTCTGCGCGCCGAGGTACAGGAACCTTTGCAGTCAATGGTTCGAGCGGCAAGGGAACGGTCATGCGTATCACGCAGATTGCCCGCCCTGGCTGCTGGGTCCGCCCGAGGGTTACCGATGCGCATCTCCCCGGCGATGAGAAGAGGCAGACCGGGGCACGCTGTGCGCGTTCACGTTATTCTCCCCAGGGGCGTTGATCAAGTAATTCCCCAGGTCCTGGCCTTGTTGTTACTCTACTCTCCGCTCGTGTTCCCGGTGGGGACGACACGCCAGGGGCTCTTGTTCGGCCGGTAGCTGGGGCCGTTCATGAAGCACTGGTGGGAACAGGGGGTATCAGTCGGCGGGTGCCCGGTTGGATGTTGTCGTAGATATCCGCGCGGACCAGCGGGCAGCTCATGCGCGTCTGCGCTTGGCTGGAATCGCATGATTTTAACCTCGAAGGAATCAATGCTGACGGTGTCGGCCATCGCTATGTCTCCAGCAAATATAATGGCCCCGGTAAGGGAGCTTTGATATGCTTGCGCCTGATAATGTCGGGGAACGCGCCAACCTCACCACATCTCCACCTGCACGAACGGTGTCCGCTCCGGCAACTCAAGGTGTCTTTGATGCCGCGGAGCCTCTCGCTTCGGATCCAGTAAGCGCCGCAGCCGAGCTGACCAACCGGCAGCGGCAGAGGTTGCGTGCCGCAAGTGCGCTCCTGGGTGAAAGCCACTTCGCTTGGCGGATTCTCGGCGCCAGGTCACGCCTGGGTATTGCGACGTTCCAGTTCCTGATGGATGCCTGATATGAATCGGCTTGTCGCTTCTGAGTTGCGTTGATCACGGAGTCCCCGTCCGGCCCCGGCGCCGGGTGCATGATAATACGGCCAGTGGATTCTGCACTCCGAGCGCACGATCCGCGGCGGGAACTCGTCGGCGCCACTCCGCAGCGACATGGATCAGAACTGGTCGATCTGTGCGGTGTGACGGGGCAGGCCAGGATGTTCGAGCCCGGCTCGTTCGTTTCGTGCGTTGGCGGCTCACCGCGCGGGGCTGGCAGGCTGGTTCAGCTGTCGGCGTCCTGCCGGTGTAGCTCGGTTTCGAGCAGATCCATGGCCTTGAGGAAGGCTTCCTGCTCGGCGGGTGTGAGCTTGTCCAGGACGCGGGCCAGCGGTTTGGCGGCGCCGTCGAGCCAGTGGCCGATCAGGGTTGCCTGGCCGGGGATGATCCGGACGATCGTGCGGCGCCGGTCGGCTGGGTCAGGGCGCCGCTCGATCAGGCCTGCGCGGTCAAGGTCGGCGAGGACGCCGCTGACCGTGGGCAGGGTCAGGCCCAGCCGGGATGCCAGGTCCCCGACGGTGAGCGGGCCGCCGCGGATCTGCTCGAGCGCGGCGACATGCCGCGGGCTCAGCGGGGAGGGCGCGCGCTCGGGCGCGGAACGGTCCTGCCAGCGCCGCATGCCCCTGGTCACGCGGGGAAACAGCTGCATCAGGCGCAGGCACAACGCAGAGTGCTCGGAACTGCCCGGCTGACCCGCCATGGCCCTTCTTCCCCTGGTGCGTCGTCCCGGCTTGACTAGCCGCACTCAAATATATACGCTTCCGTTAACGAAACTATTCTGATTCAGGAACGAAAATTTACAGAGGGCGGCATGACATCACCGGGACAGCCGGCCATCCCAGCGCTGCAAGCACTGGCCGGGAACGGCACGCTCACCGGGTCCTGGATCCTGGACCCGGCTAGGTCCGAGGTCCGGCTGGAGAGCAGGCACACCTGGGGGCTTCTTCCCGTCCACGGCGTCTTCCGCCAGGTCAGCGGCAACGGCGAGGTAACGGCAGCCGGCCAGGTCAGCGGCACCCTCACCATCGCTGCCGGATCGGTCGACACCAAGAACAACAGACGCGACAAGGACCTGCGGTCAGCGAAGATCTTCGACGCCGCCAGCTACCCGGACATCACCTACACCGTCGACGGCATCCAGCCCGCCGGCGATGGCGTCCGGGTGACCGGCAGCCTGACCGTCCGCGGCCGCACCCGCCCTGTCTCCTTCGACGCGAAGGTCTCTTCCGCCGCGGGCGAGGTCGGGCTGGACGCCGAGATCCCGGTCAACCGGGCCGACTTCGGCCTGACATACAGCCCGCTGCGCATGGCGTCGCTGAATAACACCATCACCGTCCACGTCACGTTCACCCGCCAATAGGCCGACGGCGCCGCACGCAACGGCCCCGCGGCCCGGGATAGAGAACGTCATCAACGCTGACGCAAACACCGCGAAATATCGCCTGGGTGAACTTGAGACCGGTTCTCGAAAGGGCTGGCGGCAACCGGTAACGACTGGAACATCTACGCGCAGATCCGGCTTGTAGCGGCCCAACCGCGAGCCGTGAATAGTCGGCGATCTGTATCCTAGTCAAGCCGCTTTCTCTGTCACGCTCTGTGTTCGGCTTAGCTCGCGGCCTGCTTGTCGGCGGGACGTGAATGCTGGTCCGCGGCGGGGTTTTCCGGTGCTCTGCGGTCGGGCGTGTAAATGCGGATGATCTGCCGGCAGGCGGACCATCGGCTTGATCCGCATCAGGCAATGTGTCGTCCGCGCAGATCTGGTCATACGGAAGCGTGTCCGCACGCCGCTGCGCGACCTGGCCAGTGGCCCAGCCCTGGTACCGTCAAGGCGCTGTCAGGCCATGACGACCTGTACAGATTTGACGCTCTGAACTTGCACATGAGGGAACTACGGGGGCTGTGGTGGATGTCGAGGAGCAGGTGCGGCGCTATGCGAGTGAGGTGGTCAGTGGCGGCGCCCCCGATGTGGTCAGTTCGGTCGTTCGGTTCGGGGGCGGCGACCGTCACGCAGTGTTCAAGGTAACCTACACGGCCAGCGGCAACGGCACGGACGATCTGGTCGTGCGCGTGTCGACGCTATCCGACGCCGCCGAACGCGAGCAGGTGGCTCGTGAGGCTGCTGTGCTGGGAGCGCTGGAGGGCAGCGCCGCGCCGCGTTTGCTCGACGTGCGCTGCGATGGCCGCTGGTTCGATACCCCCGTCATGTGCACCGAGTTCATCGAGGGCGATCACCGTGAACTCGCCTCAGCGACCCGGTCAGAGCTAGAAGCGCTCGGTGCGGTGGTCGGGTCGGTGCATGCGCGGCCTGCGGGCGACCTGGCCGGGCACTTCCGCGGGTCACGGACGGCCGCCGGCTACCTCGACCAATGGGGCGAGCTCATCGCTGGCTACCTCCCGAAGCTCCGGCAGCCGCTGCCGCAGCAGGTCGGGCCCGGTCTCGAGCGAGCCCTGTCGTCGGCGGCCCGGATCCTCGACGGGCCGCTGCGCGGCGCCTGGCCGGGTGCCGGCGAGCGTCTCGTGCTACTCCACGGCGACATCACCCCGGGGAACGTCCTGTGGGCGGATCGCCCGGTGCTCATCGACTGGGAGTACGCCCGGCTGGGAGATCCGGCCGACGACGTGGCCTACATCTTCGGGCAGCATGGTCTCAGCGCCTGGCAGCGACGGGCTTTCTGGTCGGGGTACCAGCGCTGGGTGCAGCAGCCGGCACTCGACCGGATCGTCGGGCGAGCCCAGTTGTGGGAGCCGGTCATCCTGCTCGGGTCGGCACTGTGGTGGCTCGAGCGCTGGTCGGCTAGGGCCGACGCAGATGACGTCGGCGGTATTGACCCGTCGGTGCCGAAGCCGCAGGGCTACTACCTGGAGCAGGCGATCCGCCGACTCGAACGGTTCGAGACGGCGGCCGACCAAGGTCCGGCAAGATCCGCCTAATGCCTGCCAAGGATTGTCGCTTTGAAGGCCTGCAGTGCAGGATCGAAGGAACTTCTGTGCTGCCTGCCGGAACAGGACGGCCGGCCGGCGGCAACCCGGCCGGCCGGGATGAACGTGCCGTCGATCACCGCGTACGCGTGCCCGGAGGCCCCGGCGGCGGCCGGGCCCGGACCCGGCGGACGTCCCGCCCTTGCGCAGGCAGGCCAGGACCAGCAGGGCCGGCCGGCCGGGAGTGAGCTTGCGTCGGCACGACCCGATCCGCCGACGGCGGATGATCCCGGCGGTGTAATCCAGGGTTTGGCGGGACAACGGCAGCGCGGCAGGGCAGAAAAGCACCGGAGCCCCTCGGCGGCGGATGCGGATCTTGGTCGGTTGCTTCATCTACCAGGGGCTTCGTCATACGCCAAGACGCCACGCCGTACCTGATCAGGGCACAAGTCCGAGGGTCCCAAAATCAGGATGAAAACGCTCACTGTGTCCTGTGCCAGATAAGCCGACCAACCGCCTGGGCTGACCCGGCTGGGCCTGATTAGATGCAAGTCATGTCCATCGGGATGCCGCCCGCTTGTGAGACGCTCCCTGGCGTGCAGTGTTCCCTCCCCGGTAACCGCAGGTCCATATCACAACGTGCCATAGCGCTGTGATCCGGGGTGCGGCGTGTGGGCTTAATACATTTGGCTGACAACGAAACGCAGTCGACCTGGACGGTCGTGTCGCAGATCGGCAGTGATGCCGCCGAGCGCTCGTGCTGGGGCCAGAACTGGCTGATCTGCGCCGGCTAGAGGGCTCTCCGGGCCGTCTACGTAACGACTGCATCGTCTCGCGGCGTGAGTTATGACCGGTTTGCGGTGTGGCGGGCGCCGGAATGATCGCGGAATCTGCTGATTGATCCTGCGGATGGATCAGGTCTTGCGGCCGACACCGCCCCACATGGCCGTCGGGCTGGCCGCCTCGAGATCGGATGCGGGCCGCCACTGCGGTACTGGCACCAGTGCTGGCTCGACGAGCTGAAGGCCGTCGAAGAACCGCAGGACCTCGGCCTGGGTGCGGAAGGTGACCTTCTCGGCGACAAGTTCGTTCATCCGGTCCGCGATCTCGGCCATCGCCGCAGCCTGGATGTCGCGGGCTGGGTGCGAGATCGCCAGGTAGCTGCCGGACGGCACGGCGGCCAGCAGCCTGGCCACGATGCCGTACGGATCGTCCTGATCGCTGATGTGCTGCAAGATCGCCACCAGCATGACGGCCACCGGGCGGGCCGACGTCGCTCCGCCAACCGGGCGATCGCCCGTGCCCTGCCACGATGCGCCTCCCTTCCTGCCATGGCAGCCCGGGAATGTCAGGCAAGCCGCGCGCCGACGGTAGCACCGTAACTGCCGCCCGGACGACCAAGGCGGGCAGTAGCACTGCCGCACGTAACCGGGTAATTCGGTAAACGCCTCACTATGCTGCTTTACCGTGCAGGATGCCATCTTCGCGGACCCGCGGCTTGCCAGGATTTATGACGTGTGGGAAGGGGAGCGCATTGACCTGCCCGGTTATCTGGCGATCGTGGCTGAGCTCGGCGCGCGCAGCGTGCTTGATGTCGGCTGCGGGACGGGTAACTGGGCCAGCATGCTCGCCCAGCGGGGCCTTGAGGTCGTCGGGCTGGACCCGGCCGCGGCGTCACTGGATATCGCCAGGGCCAAGCCGAGCGCGCAGCGGGTGCAGTGGATCCATGGCGACGTGACGAGCCTGCCGGCTCTCGCGGTCGACCTGGCGACAATGACCGGCAACGTCAGCAACGTGTTCCTCACCCAGCAGGAGTGGCTGATGACGCTGGGCGGTGTGCATGCGGCGCTGCGCCCCGGCGGCTACCTGGTGTTCGAGTCCGTGGACCCGGCCGGGAAGCCGTGGCTGAACTGGAACCGCGAGACTACCTATGTCAGGCGCGAGTCTCCTGACGCGGGTGCGTTCGAGAGCTGGTGCGAGGTGACCGGGGTAGACGGCGACCTGGTGAGTACCAAGCGGACGTACGTTTTCGCGGCTGACGGGGCAACGCTGACCTCGGAGAGCATCCGGCGGTACCCGCCGCGCCCGGTGATCGAGGATTCCCTCATCTCAGCGGGTTACGAGCTGGCAGATGTCCGCGGCGCGCCTGAGCGTCCCGGCCTCGAACTGGTCTTCATCGCCCGCAAGCCTGCCACGACCTCGTAACGGCCGTGCAGAACCAGGGTGCCGTGCCTGCTGCGGTCCACCCGCACCCCGCAGGCATCGGGCAGCTCACCACGCTCCTCGCACAGGCCAAGCGCCATCACCGCACCTGACTGGCCGCAGTTGACTCGGCGACGGCCACGGCCACACGCTGGGCACCCCTGTCGAGGTAGCAGGTGATGCTGGCCCGCCCGCTGCTGGAAGTTACCGTGCGCCTGCGGCCCTACTACGGTCATCGCGCGGTGGTGCTTGAGGCTGTCGGCGATGGCGCCGTTCCCCGCAGTGCCGTCGCGTGCTCAGCTGGCTACGGGCCGGCCGTAGGTGACGGCTTCGCGCACTTGCTGGGGCAGTGACTGGGCGAGCTGCGCGTCGGGTTGGGCGCCGAGTGAGTCGTTGACGATGGCGAACGCCAGGCGGAGCGCGACGAAGGCGGTGATAGCGAAGATCTGCCCGTCGTCGAGCCCGGCGTCGCGGAGCACCTGGACGTCGGCGGGCGTGGTCGCATTCGGGTCCATGGCGACCTTCCGGACCCACGCGGCCATGGCCTTCTCCTGGTCGGTCAGCCCGGCGTCGCTGCCGTTGAGAACCCCCGCCGCCACGGCGGCGTCTGAGGCTTAGCCCAGCTTCCCGCCCCACGCCAGCGAGCAATAGGAGTCACCAAGGGTCGAGACGGCGGCGACCACCAGGACGCCGCACTGGCGGAAGTTCAGGCCGCTCGGCTTGAAGGCCTGGGACATCAGCTCGAACAGAGGACCTGCACTTGGGGGGATACCGGGGTGGTTAGGACGGTTTCGTCCGGGATCTGGGCCATATATCTCGTGATGGACACGACCGTCATCTGCCGGCCATTCGCATCATCCACCTCACAGGGACCACCAGTCACTGAGCACGATGCCCTGAGCGGGGCTCGTGACGCACAAGCCCCTTCTTGCGGGGCCTGTGACCCACAAGCCCCGTTACCAGCAGGCAAATCCATCGTGACCATCACGAGATGCGGGCCAGAACCCGGCCTTGGCCCCGGTCGCGGCGCCGGTCATGGCGAGGCGGGCGCGGCGATGGTGGCGAGCACCCGGCGCATGTCGCGCACGGCCCGCACCGTGCCGCCTAGCGTGCCGGTGACCTTCGACTTGCCCGTCCGCGGGTAGTACGGCACGTCCGTCTCGGCGATCCGCCAGCCCGCCTCGGCGGCGCGGACCACCATCTCCAGCGGGTAGCCGAACCGCCGGTCGGACATCGGCAGCGCCAGCAGGTCCGCCCGCCGGGCGGCGCGCATCGGGCCGAGGTCCCTGACCGGGACGCCGATCCGGCGGTGCAACTCGGCCGCCAGCACGCGGTTGCCGATCCTCGCGTGCAGCGGCCACGCGCCCTTGCCGCGTGCCGAACGGCGGCCGAGCATCAGGTCGAAGTGGCCCGTTCGCACCGGATCGGCCACGGCCGGCAGGTCGCCGGGGTCGAACGAGGCGTCCGCGTCCATCACGCAGACGATGTCGCTGCCCGCGGCGAGCAGGCCGGCGTGGCAGGCGGCGCCGAAACCGCGCTGCGGGACGTTCACGACGAGCGCCCCGTAACGGGTCGCTACCTCGGCGGACCCGTCGGTGGAGCCGTTGTCCGCGACGATGGGCCGGTAGCCCGATGGCATCCGGGACAGCACCCAGGGCAGCGCCGCCGCCTCGTTGAGGCACGGGAGCACGACATCGATTTCCATGGCGCCCGACAGTACTTGCGCCCCGGGCGCTGCAGGTCCGCAAAAAGGCCCCGGCGCCCTTACGAGTCTGTGACGGCGCCCGGGGCCTCTTACGAACCTGTGACGGTACCCGCCGGATGGTCGATCTCGGCTTTTCGGCGTGCTTTCCTGCAGTCATGCGCGTTCTGGTGACCGGTGCGGCCGGCTTTATCGGATCTCATATCGCGGAGACCATCCGCGCGGCCGGGCACGAGGTGCGGGGCATGGACTCGCTCGCCCCCGCCGTACACCGTGACAGGCCAGACTACGCGTCCGGCGACCTGGTGGTCGGCGATGTCCGCGACCCGGTCGCGGTG
>JASHTQ010000143.1 GCA_030040475.1 Streptosporangiaceae bacterium | reverse complement strand
CCGGCTCGCCGAGGCGACCGCAGGGAAAGGAGTGACACCGCTGACCTGACCGCCGGGAGATCAGCCGACCGCACACCGGGAGATAACCCGACCGTCCACAGGGAGATCAGCTGTCCGCCCACAGGGAAGTCCCGATGTCCCTTGACAGCCGGGCGGGCCGGGGCGGGCCGGGGCGGGCGGTTGTCGGCGCATCGTGGTGCTGGCGGGTCAGCCGGCCGGGCGGGCGGGGTGTGCGGGGTTGGCCTGGTTCGGTCGTGGGGGGCGGGTGTGCCGTGCGTCCTGGGCGGGTGGCCGGATGCGTTCGGCGGGGTCCGTTTTCTGGATCTGGGCCATATCTCGGGCTCTGGACACGACCGTCATCTGCCGGCCATTCGCATCATCCACCTCACAGGGACCACCAGTCACTGAGCACGATGCCCTGAGCGGGGCTCGTGACGCACAAGCCCCTTCTTGCGGGGCCTGTGACCCACAAGCCCCGTTACCAGCAGGCAAATTCATCGTGATCATCACGAGATGCGGGCCAGAACCCGTTTTCTTTTTCCTTGCTGCGTTTTGCCGGTTCCCGGGGCGGGTTGTCGTGGTGGATCCGTGGTTCGTGTCCGGGAGGGGGGGCACGATGGTCCCCCGGATCCGCCGCACAGCACGGATCTATCGCGGTAACCGGGGACCCTGGGGGGCTGGCGTGACGCCGGCGGCGGGCCGGGACGGCCGGGACGGCCGGGGACGCGGCGCGCCGGTCATACCGTCACGTCGCCTCGGCGGTCAGCCGGCGGGCAGGCCGGATGCCTGCAGAGTTGGTGTGGTGCCTTCTTATGGGTGTCGTGTGCCCCGGCACCTCGTTTCGACCGAGGACCTGGGCACAACCACGCTGAGCCGCGTTGCCGGGCGGCGGGTGGGTACTGAGTTAACAGGGCGACCCAGCCGGTGCTGATGGGGGTGCCCAGGCGGCAGCGAACGCTGACCGCTCCCGGCGGGATGGACTCCGCGCTGAACCGCCCGAGCGCGTCGGCCTCTACGGTGATCACCCCCGCGCTGTGCCTGATGTCGACCACGGCCGACTGGCGCGGGATCAGCTGACCGGCCAGCCGTCGCGAGTCTGCCGTACCGGAAATCTCGAGCTGAACGGACAGGCCGCTGGTCCGGAACGACAGCTCCCGCCGTTCGGGCGAACCGCCCGACGCGGATGCGGCGGTCGGCGGCACGGGCTCCAGGGAGTCCCCGGGTTCGGGCACCACCCCGGCTGGCCCGGCGTCGTGTTGTATCACCTGGTCATCCTTCCCGGTGTCGGCAGACCTGGAACCGTGGGAGCTTCGAGCCCAGACTACTCTACAATGCTCGACCATCAGCGACTATCGGGTCTGGCCGCGCCGGGATCGGCGCCTAGGAAGGCGCGGGGAGAGGAGACGCCGGCTAGGGACGGCGCGGCGAGAGGGAGGCGGCGGCGACGCGGCCGCAAGGGGGAAGGCGCGGCGAGAGGGAGACGGCGGCTAGGGAAGGCGCGGCGAGGAGGCGTGCGGCACCGGGCGCGGCGGGCGGGCCGGGCTGTGCAGGTGTGCCGAATCTGACCGGCGGGTAATCCGGCGGGCCAGCAGGAGCGCGGTGGCCATCGCGATGGCCACCGCGACCGCCAGGATCTCCGCGATCGTCACGGCGCCTAGCGGCGAGGCGATGCCCGACCCGATGCCGCTGGTGGTCCCCTGCATGTTGATCAGCCGCGGCGCGATCACCACGCCGACGGCCGTTCCCATGGTCACCCCGATGGCGGTGAGAATCGCGGTATTGACCACGAGGGTGGCCATGACCTGGCGCGGCGTCAGCCCCATCGCCTCAAGCACGCCGACCTCGTGCCTGTGATCGCGGACCCCTACCGCGGTCGCGGTCAGCAGGTTGGCAAGCCCGATGATGGCCAGCACGATGACCACTACCACGATCACCACCCGGACGACCTTCAGCCCGTCGGCCGGATTCGTCACCGTCTGCACGTCGAGTTGATCGTGCGACGCCGCGAGCAGTTCCGCCCGGGCGGCGGCGGCCGACACTCCCTGCTTCAGGACCAGGTTGTACTGCAACTGCGGCGCGCTGCCCGCCTCGGTCAGCGCGTCAAGCCCGAAGTCAAGGACGTCTCCGTTGTTGTCGGGCTCGATGGTCCGGCCCACGATGTGCAAGATCACCGGCACGCCGTCGATGGTCGGCGAGATCCAGGCGCCGACTCCGATGTGCATGAGGTCAAGGAAGCCCTGTCCCGCGACCGCCTCGTTCGGCGCGTCGAACATCTGCCCCTGCACCACCTGGAACGGGTAGGGCCGCCAGGAGTACCCCATGGCCCGGGCGGTGAAGGTGCCGTTGGCGCCCGGCAGCAGCGTGTCAAACTGGGCGCTGGGATAGTACGCGAGCACCTGGTCGTCATGGCTTATCAGGGCGACGGTCTGCTTGTTGTCCAGGCCGCCCTGGCTCACCGTCACGGCCGCCGCCAGGCCGATCTTTCCCGGGTTTCCGGTGAACCCGTCGATGGTCGACCAGCAGGTCAGCGCGATAGTGATCATCACCATGGGGATGGCGAGGCCGATCACGGTGAGCGCCGCGGGCAGCCGCCGGGTCAGCGAGTCCCTGGCTCCGAGCACGAGGGCGGCCGGCAGGTGGACGAGCAGGCCCAGCCGGGCGATCAGCGACAGGTGACCACGCGGCGGGCTCGGCTGGACGGCGGCGACCGGTGACACGCGGCCCGCCCACCAGGCGGGGATGACTGTGGCGATCGCCACCGTCAGCACGGTACCGACGCCGATCAGCGCCACCCAACCGCCGGACAGCGGCGCGAGGCTCACCTGCGCCGCGTCCGGTGGCCTGACGAACTCCGACGAGGTCATGATCCGCGCGGCGACCAGCCCGAGGCCGGCCCCGGCCGCCCCGAGCAGGGTCTGCTCGGCGAGCAGCATCCGCACCACCTGGCCGGGAGTGAACCCGAGCGCCTTCAGCATCGCGATGTCCTGCCGCTGCATGAGCACGCGGCCGGCGGTGACGTTAGCGATCGCGCACGGGGCGGCCACCAGGGCGATGATCCCGAACAGCGCGAGCAGCAGCCCGAGCAGCCGGTCGTTGCTCGCCATCGACGTCTGCACCTGCTGCCAAGTGGAGTAGCGCAGCACCGCCGAGTTCTCGTACGGGCCGTTGTAGAGATTCCAGATCGTCTGCACGACCTGTCCGGTGGCCACGGTGGAGCTGTTGTAGAGCCTGAGCCCGACGACCTCCTGGGTCTCGCTCGGGTACGGTTCGACCCGGGTCAGCAGCCTGGGCTGCACCCAGATGAGGCCCGGCGTCCACTGCGGGTAGAAACCCTGGTCGGCGGTGTCGGCGATGCCTATGACCCGCATCGAGACCGAGGTCCCGTCGATTCCGTCGACGACGATCTGCGCCCCCACGCCGACGTGCACCGCCGCGGCGAACGAGGCCTCCACGACGGCGCCGTCCTGCTCCGAGGCGCGCAGCCAGGTGCCCGCGACAAGCAGCGGGGTGGACATCGCCGGGGGAACGGGCGTCATGCCGCGAAGCTCGACGGGCGACTTCACCGCCCCCTGCTCCAGCGTCGCCGACGCCGCCTGATACGGCTTGCCCACCGCCTGGACGCCGGGCAGCGACCGCAGATCCTTGGTGTCGGTGCCGTTCTGGAAGTAGATCAGCACGTCCGCGCCGTGGGTCCGGGCGAACAGCTGCTGCCATGGGTTGACGGCGCCCTCGAGCAGCATCGTGGCGAGGAAGAGCGCCGCCACCACACCGGCCACGACGCCAATGGTCAGCAAGGCCTGGCCACGACGGCCGCGCAGGTCCGCGCGCGCCCACCGCAGCGTGCCCCGCATCGAGCCTCAGCCCCTCAGCTCCACGACATTCTGGACGCCGTTGACCCGCGGGATCGGGACGATCCTGGCATCGTCGGCCACCATCCCGTCGAATAGGTTGATCACCCGGTCGGCCAGGCTTGCTACCCGGGCGTCGTGCGTGACCATCAGGATCGCCTGACCGCCGGCGTGCGCGCGGCGCAGCAGCCGCAGGACGTCGCGGGTGTTGGAGCTGTCCAGGTTGCCGGTCGGTTCGTCGGCAAGCAGCAGGCTGGGCTCGTTAGCCAGCGCCCGTGCCAGCGCGACGCGCTGCTGCTCTCCGCCCGACAGGCGGGCCGGCGCCATGCCCGCCTTGTCCGCGATGCCGAGCTCGGCCAGCAGCTCTTCCCTGCGCCTTCTTGCCTGCCGCGGGGTCGCTCCGGCGAGCAAGGCGGGCAGTTCGACGTTGTCGGCGACGGTCATATTGGACAGCAGGTTGAAGAACTGGAAGACGAACCCCACGTGCCGACGGCGCAGAATCGCCCAGCCGGCCGTGGACAGGCCGTCGACGCGCTGCCCCCGCAGCCAGATCTCACCGTTCGTGGCCGGCTCAAGCCCGCCGAGGACGTGCAGCAGAGTGGACTTTCCGGAGCCGGACGGACCCATGATGGCGACGAACTCGCCGACGCCGAGTTCGATGTCCACCCCTCGCACGGCCTCTACCGTGACCCCGTCGGCGCGGTACTCCTTGACGAGCTTGCGGGTCCGGAGCAGCGCCGGCTGGCCTGTCTCCGGCGACACAGGGCCAGGGAGATGGCTCTCCCCTGGAGCGGAAGGCTCTGGAGGGTGGTCACCCCGGGCCAGCACTCTACGGCTCACACGAGTTCCTCCTGGCATCGTTCCAGCCAGTCGAGGTCCGCCTGGAGGTGCAGTATGGCGCCCTCGATCAGCAGCCGAGCTGTGGTGTCCGCCGGATCGGTTTCCGCGTGCAGTTCGGCCAGGTTACGCATTATGCCGAGATAATGCCTTCGCTGGGAGTTCATGAGCTCCATCCGGTCCGCGAGTCCCGCCATCGGGGCCAGGATCAGCTTGATGAAGAACTCATCGCGGATGCGCGGCCCGTCGCTTGGCTCCTCGACCCACGCGCGCAGCGCCTCGCGGCCGACGGACGTCAGCTCGTAGACCCGCTTGTTCGGCCGGGTCGTCTGCTCCACGTCCTGGCTGCGGACGAGGCCGTCCTGCTCCAGGCGCTTCAGCGTGACGTAGATCTGGCCGATGTTCGGTGACGGGTATGCCTCACCGAAAGTCTGCTCGAGCGCCAGCTTCAGCTCATAGCCGTGAGCCGGCTCTTTGGCGAGGAGCGCCAGCAGGGGCTGCCGCACGGTCCCGTCACCTCCATGGTCCTCTGAGGGCCACCGCGCTCAGAGTATCGCTGTACATAACAACTAGGTAGGGCCAAAGCCCGACGAACTCCGCAGGTCGCCACCGATTGCGACAACCGAAGGGAGGCCACGGCGGGCCACCCAGGGACCACCCCTGGACCATCGCCGGGTCGCCCCCGGGACACTCACGGGTCACCCCCGAAACATGTCGGACTCGTTATGTGATTCGGTTGACATATACCTAACAGCCGTGCATAACATGCATGTACGAATTTTATAGGACGTTGGGTGGGATGGTGGCCTCATGCGACGAGCGATGCCTGTTATCGCGCTCGTCGCTGCGAGCCTGATGCTGGCGGGGTGTTCTGAGGCCGGTTCCCCGTCTGGCGGTTCGGCGCCGTCGACGAACGGCATCGGGCCGATCACCTTCGCCATCGGCAAGGACGACATCGGCTGGCTGACCGGCGTGATCGCGGGGTGGAACAAGAACCACCCGAACCAGAAGGTCACCCCGCTCCTGCTCCCCGAGGCCTCCAACGACCAGCTAGCCCAGCTGGTCGCGAACCTCCAGGCCAAGAGCGACGAATACGACGTCATCGACATGGACGTCATCTGGACCGCGGAGTTCGCCTCCAACGGCTGGATCATCCCGCTGCCCGAGAGCCAGTTTCCTGACCTCGGCGACTTCCTCAAGCCGGCCGTCGACACCGCCATGTACCAGGGCCGGCTGTATGCCGTCCCGGACTACAGCAACGCGGATCTCCTTTACTACCGCTCGGACATCCTCGCCAAGGCGGGCAAGCAGCCGCCCAAGACCTGGGCTCAGCTGGCCGAGCTCGCCAAGACCGTGGCGCCGAAGTACGGACTGTACGGATATGCCGGCACGTTCGCCCCGTACGAGGGCCTGACCGTCAACTTCGCGGCGGCCGTGCAGTCCGCGGACGGGTCGATCCTGTCCCCGGAGGGCACCAAGGTCACGGTGGACTCACCCCAGGCGCTCAAGGGGCTCGAGTTCCTGGTGGACGGGTTCCGGCAGGGCTGGATCCCGAAGGTCGCGCTCACCTACGAGGAGGAGTCGGCCCAGGCCGCGTTCGAGGCCGGCAAGTTCCTGTTCCTCGACAACTGGCCGGACGTCTACCAGGCGCTCTCCGTGCCAGGCCCAGACAACAAGGTGTACGGGAAATTCGGGGTCACGGCGCTGCCCGGCCTCGACGGCCCGGGCTCCAGCTCGCTCGGCGGGGCCAACCTCGCGATCAGCTCGTATTCCCAGCACCAGCGGACGGCGCTGGACTTCATCAAGTACATGACGGACAAGGACAACGAGGAGGAGATGTTCGAGCAGGGGTCATTCCCCCCGGTTCTGACCCAGCTCTATACCACTCAGAGCCTTGTCGGCAAGTATCCCCACCTCCTCCCCGTACTTGAGCAGGCCATCAATTCGGCACAGCCCCGGCCGGCGATCACCAACTACGACCAGGCCAGCCTGGCCATCTCCAGCAACGTGTACCAGGCCCTGACGGGCCAGAAACAACCGCAGCTGGCCCTGGCCCAGATGGCCGGACAGCTGACCCAGATAATCCGCGACGGCTGACGGACTTGGGCTGACCGCACGGGGGC
>JASHTQ010000142.1 GCA_030040475.1 Streptosporangiaceae bacterium | reverse complement strand
CACAACGGTTACCTGTCCAAGGTCTGGAATCCATGGTGCCTAGTGGGGTGGCGATGGATGGGACGGTGACGATGGCCATGGCCGGGCAAGCGGCCCCAGCCGGGTGAGCTGGCAGCAAGTCGTGTCCAGCGACCAGGTCGGCCAGGACACACGGCGAGAGATGCACTCAGGGACAGGTCCCGCTGCGGCTGACCTGTCGGGTGCCTCTGGCGCCAACGAGGTGAAGCCTGCCGCGCCTGAGCCGCGTGTTCCCATGGACGAGGAAAAGGCCGCGCCTAAGCCGAGCGAACCCCAGCATGACCAGGTCGTGGTGGGCTGCATACCGTGCGAACCGGCGGGATTCCAGCCAAGAGCCGAGCTGCTTGCCGCACTGGACCAAGACGGCACGAGGGTGTCGGTACTGTACGCCGCGGCTGGCGCGCGGGGAGTGGGCACTACGCAGCTGGCAGCCGCCTATGCCCGGGCCAAGCGCGCGGCCGGCTGGTGGTTCGTAGCCTGGGTCAGCGCCGAGGATGCAGGGACGCTGCGGGCGGGTCTGGCCGCGGTGGCCGACGTTGCGGGCCAGTCCAAGGGTGGCGCCGGCTCGCACATCGGCGACGCGGGCCTGGCGGTACGGCATCGCCTGGAAGCCGACGGAGACCGCTGCCTGATCGTGTTCGACGGCGTGAGCGATCCGGAGCTAGTGCGCCCGTACGTGCCGGCCGACGGGACCGCCCGCGTCCTGATCACCTGCGATGAGCAGGCGGTGGCGGGGCTGTGGATCAAGTCGTCCGCCGTCCCTGTCCCGGTAGACGTGTTCACGGCCGAGGAGGCGGCGGCGTTCCTGGCCGCGCGTACCGGCCTTTCCGACGCCGAGGGAGCGGCCGGGGTGGCCGATGAGCTGGGGCGTCTGCCGCTTGCCCTGGCTCAGGCCGCGGCGGTTACCGCCGGGCAGGATTTTGGCTATGAGATGTACCTAGAGCGGTTGCGAGCGCAGCAGATACCGGCACGTACGGCTCCTGCAGCGGGACAGCCGCGCCAGGCCGGCCCGGCGGAAGCGATTCTGCTGTCGCTTGAGGCCGTCCGGATGGCCGATCAGACGGGCATCTGCAGCAGGGTGATGGAGATCGTCGCGGTACTGTCGGCGGCAGGGGTGCGCCGGGGTGTGCTCCATACGGCCGGATATGCCGGCCTGCTGGCGGCCGACGGGCAAGTGGCGGAGCCAGCCCGGGTGGACCAAGCGCTGGAAGAGCTGACCGAGCGATCGTTGCTGATATCCAGCCTGGATGGCCAGACCTTCGCCGCGCACCACCTGGTGAGGCGGACGGTTCGCGACGAACTGGCCGGGCGGGAACTGCTAGCGTCGCTGTGTCTGGTCGTCGCATCGGTGCTGGAGGCTCATGCGAACGCGCTGGCCGGGTCGCGGGACCGGTCGGCTATCAGGGACATTCCCGAGCAGGCAGCCGCACTGCTGGCGAGCGCGGCCGGGCTGGTCGGCGAGATCGATGAAGAGCTGGCGAGAGCCTTGCTGCGGCCCCGGTTGCTGGCGCTGTATCAGCTGGCTGAGCTGGGTGACAGCGCGCTGCAGGTGATAGCGGTGGCTGAACCGCTGACCGCCGATCTTGATCGGCTATTGGGCGCCGGCCATTCCGACACCCTGAACTCGCTGAACAGCCTCGCCGTTGGCTACCAGTCGGCGGGCCGGGTCGAAGAGGCGATCCCGCTGTTCGAGCGGACCTTGATCGACCGGACACGCGTGCTTGGCCCTGGCCATCCGGACACCCTGACGGCCCAGGACAACCTCGCCGCCGCCTACTCCGGCGCGGGCCGGGTCGAAAAGGCGATCCTGCTGTTCGAGCTGACCCTGGCCGCCCGGGAGCAGGTGCTTGGCGCCAGCCACGATGACACGCTGAGCTCACGTAATCACCTTGCTGTCGCCTACAGAGACGCTGGCCGGCCGGCGGAGGCGATCCCGCTGCACGAACAGACGCTGGCCGCCAAGGAACATGCGCTAGGACCCGACCACGAAAGCACATTGGGGGCACGGAACAACCTCGCGGTTGCCTACCGGGACGCGGGCCGCGCCGCCGAGGCGGTCCCGCTTTTCGAGCAGACGCTTGAGGCGTGCGAGCGGCTGCTTGGCGCCGATCATCCGAGGACCCTGAGCGCGCGGCATAACCTGGCCAACGCCTACCTGGACGTGGGGCGGATCGAGGAGGCCATCCCGCTGCACGAGCAGACGCTTGAGGCGTGCCAGCGGCTGCTTGGCGCCGATCATCCGAGGACCCTGAGCGCGCGGCATAACCTGGCCGACGCGTACCAGCACGTCAGTCGCGCCGAGGAGGCCATCCCGCTGCACGAGCAGACGCTGGCGGCCAGGGAACGCACGCTTGGCGCCGACCATCCGGACACCATGGCCGCACTGACCAGCCTCGCGACCGCTTACCGGGAAGCGGGCCGGGCAGTCGAGGCGATGCTATTGTTCGAGGTGATCTTGGCCGCCCAGGAACGGCTGCTTGGCGCCAATCATCCCGATACCGTGGCTACCCGCACCAGCCTTGCCCTCGCCCACCGGGAGGCAGGCGGGGCGGAGTAGCCGCCGGTCGCGGGTGTCGGCTGGGTCGGGCAGTTTGCGACGCGCGGCCAGCCTCCCACGTCATGAGGCCTGCCTGAGGGATCATGGTGATGAGCCCCGAGAGGAGGCCCGGCCGACCAATGAGTACCGGAGCGGTCACCACCAGCGGCCCCGGCACCGTGGCAGGCCACGCCTCTCGTCATGGATTCGCTGGCGGGATGTCCAGGACCGACAATCGACCGCAATGGCCGCTTTCGGCTCAGCTGCCGCTTGGCGCGCTGCCGACGGCCGTGCCGTGCGCGCGCATGTTCACCCACGTGGTGCTTGACGAGTGGGGCCTGGCCGCGGCGGCCGACTCGGCCGGGCTCGTGGTTACCGAACTGCTCACCAATTCGGTCCGGGCTTGCACGGGCCCGGACGGCAGGCCGAGGTATGACGGCACCATCCTGCCGGTCGTGCACCTGCGGCTCGCCTCCGACCGTGCCCGCGTCCTCGTGGAGGTGTGGGACAGCGTCCGGCATGCGCCCGTCGCCCGCCGGGCCGGGCCGGACGAGGAGGGCGGGCGCGGCATCGCGCTGGTGCAGGCACTGTCGGATCGCTGGGACTGGGCGACGGTGCCCGGCTGGCCAGGAAAGGTTGTCTGGGCAGTGCTAGGGACTTTATTGCGACAACGGCCCCAGTAAGGTCCGGGTCCTGGCCATCGCTAGGCCAGGAGTTCGACCGCGCAGCGCAGGTCGGGCACTGACGTGTACTTCCGCACATCTGCCGGCGCGGTAATTCCGCAGCTAGGCGGATGGTGACATGCCCATGCGGCCGGCCCGCTCCCGTCCGGGGCGGGCCGGCCGCTGCTGGTTCCTGGTCAGGCCGTGATCTTGATCGTCGTGGCGGCCAGGTTGTTGAGCAGGTTGGGGTCGGGGTTGACGGAGCCGTCGGCGGCCGCCACTATGGCGGTCCCGGCGCGCACCGCGGTCACGTCGACCGTGAGGCTGTCGGACTGCCCGGCGGCCAGTGAGCCGAGCGACCAGCCGAGCGCGCCGTCCTTCTGCGAGCAGCCATCCGAGCACCCTGTCACCTGCAGCGTCCCCGGCACAGTCACCCCGGCCAGCACGGTCGTGGCCTGCGCAGGCCCGGCGTTGGCGACGGTCAGCGTGCACGTCCCGGTGCCGCCGACAGTCAGCGACGACGGGCAGGACAGGCTCGCGGACACGTCCGCCTTGTTGCTGACCGCGACCGTGAACGGCCCCGCGGTCACGCTGCCGGCCGCGTTCGACGCCACCACCGAGTAGCTGAACGACGTGGTGTCGGCCGACGGGGTCCCGCTGACCAGCCCGGTCGATGCGCCGACCGACAGCCACGACGGCGCACCCGCGGCAAGCGCGTACGAGGGAGCCGGCGTGCCCGAGGCGGTGAACTGGTAGGAGTACGGCGTCCCGGTTGCCGCGGTCAGCGACGGGCTGTCCGCGGTGAATGCCGGCGGCTGTGCGATCGAGTAGGTGATGATCACCTCGCCGTCCGGCGCGTCGTCCGGCGCCGCGACTCCGTCGGTCACCGTCGCCCCGGTCGACCCGGCGTAGCTGGCGCCGCCGCCACCGCCGCCGGCCGCGTCGGGGAACGGGACCCCTTCGGCGTAGTCGACGGCTCCACCGCCGCCACCGCCGCCACCGTAGTAACCGCCGCCACCGCCGCCACCGCTTTCGCCAATGGACTCACTGCCGCCCGTGCCCCCGGCGCCCGTGCTGCCGGCACCGCCGTCGCTGCCGTCGGTGACCGAGCATGATCCCGTGTTGGAGTAGGAGGTCGACCCGCCGGCGCCGCCGGCGCCGCCGGCCGAGGTGGTCCCGGCGCCGCCTCCTGCGCCGCCGCCGACTTCCACGCAGTCGCCTATCGCGGTGGTACCGGCCGCCCCGGGCGCGTCCGCGTTCCCGCCGACGGCGGTGGAGTACTCGGAAGTTCCCTCCGGATATGAGATATCGGCGGTTACGTTATCGCCTCCGCCGCCGCCTCCGCCGGCTACCAGCAGCGCGTCGGACAGCGGGTAGCTGCCATCCGCCGCGGGGGCGCGCACGTCGGTCTCACCGCCTCCGCCGCCTGCGTCGCGCCCGCCGGGAGCGCCGCCGCCGCCGAAGGTCCCGGCGGCCCCGGCCGCGCCGGCCTGGCCGGCGTTCACCTGAATCAGCGTGCCCGGGGTCACCGTGAGCGTCCCGGTCACCTCGGCGCCCAGCCCGCCGGGGTCGGTGCTGCCACCTATGCCCCAGCCGTCGCCGCCCTCGGCGCCGTACAGGGTGAACGTCGCCTGGGTGACGCCGGCGGGCACCGTCCAGTACTGCGAGCCGCCGGTATACGTGCAGGTGACGGTCGCGGTCGTGCCGCTGACCACCGCCGCGGGGCAGGCCGTGGTATCCGCCGCGGCCGGGCCAGCGGCCAGCAGCCCCGCCCCGGCCAGTCCGCCGCCCGCCAGCACCGATGCCGCGGCCCACGCGGCCAGCCTTCGCCCGGTCGGCCGCCTGCCGCCGGGCCTGATCGTGTCCATGACTCCTGTCTCCTTTGACATAGCGGTTCTTCCTCGTGGTTCGTCACGATCCGCGTGCTCATCTTGGGGCGGAGGCGGGCACCGGCACCCCACGGCGATTCCGTAGTGGAGTCCGTAGTGCGGGTTGGCAAGGGTCAGGCGACGGGTCCGGCGCGGCCGCGGAGCTCGCGGCGAGACCTGACGCCGAGCTTGGCGAAGATGTTGCGCAGGTGGTACTCGACCGTGTTGACGCTCACGTAGAGCTCGGCCGCGATCTCGGCGTTGGTCATGCCCTTGGATACCAGGGCCACCACGTCGGCCTCGCGCTCGGTCAGCGCCATCGCGCCGCCGACGGCCGGCGCGGGCGACCGGATGCCCGCCTGGGCCAGGTCGGCATCCAGCCGCTCCAGGTAGGGAACGGCGGCCACGTCGGCCAGCATCCCCCTGGCCTGCATCAGCTGCGCGATCCCGGCGCGGCGCTGTCCGCGGGCGAGCTGCAGCAGGCCGAAGTCGTGGTGCAGCACGGCCACGTCGAGGAACGGGTCGTCCGGGCCGAGCATGTCCACCGCCCGGGCGAACGCCGCCGCGGCCTCGTCCGGCCGCCCCGCCCTGGCGTGCAGCCGCGCCCGCAGGCCCGTGACGCGGGCGTCGAGGTCCAGTCCCCGGTCGGCGGCCGCCGAGGCCAGGGTGTCGACGTGGCCTGCGGCGACATCCAGCGCCCCGGTACGGATCAGCGCGATGACCAGGGTCGGCCACCACAGCAGCGCGCTCATCTTGGCCTGCTGCGTTCCGTCGCCTTCGGCCACGACCAGCAGCGACTCGATCACGCCCGCCGACTCGCCGCGGGCGGCCGCCAGGTGGGCCTGGGCGACCAGGCTGAAGGCCAGTCCCTCCGGGGCGCCGTCGTCCTCGGCCAGGCGCTGGGCCACGGCCAGATGCTCGCGGGCGCTGTCCCATTCGCCGCGGGCGGCGAGCGCATAGACCAGGGCGGCGTGGGCCTGCCCCTCGAGCCAGGTGTGCCTGTCCTCGGATACCAGGGACAGCGCGACGCGGCCCTGTACGAGCGCCTCGTCCCAGTCTCCGGTGAAGAACAGCGCCTGGCCCAGGTGCAGGTGGGCCCGGGGCAGCCACAGGGACGGGCCGTGCCGGGCCAGGCGCGCCGCGGCCCTCAGGTCGGCCACTGCGTCGTGCGGGTGACCGGCGTACAGCTGCAGCGAGCCCCTGGTGATCAGCAGGTCCATGTCGGCGACGCCGACCTCGGCGGCGGGCTGCGGCAGGCGCCGGGTGACGCGGTCGAGGCCACGAGGCGCGCCGCGCAGCAGCGCCTCGGAGAAGGCCAGCGTCACCGATGCCATCCGCTCCGCTTCGGGCGCCGCCCCCGGGAGTTCCAGGGCGTTGATCGCGGCGGCCATCCCCTCCCGGACCCGGACCTGCGCGGTGAACAGGATGGCCAGCTGGGCCAGGGCGTCGGCGGTCACCTCGGCGTCGGCCGGGTCCGGCCCGGCGGCCGCCTCGCGCAGCAGCGGCTCGGCCGCGACGGCGTCGCCCTGATGCCAGGCCAGCACGCCGAGCACGAGGCTGCGCGTCGGCTGGGCGGCGCACGCTTCGATGCCCGCTCGCAGCGGCGCCACCTGCGCACTGAGCCCGGCGGCCAGGCGCAGCCTGGCGGCCTGCAGCAGCCGGCGTTCGGCCTGTTCTGTGGCCGAGCTGAGCTGCGAGGCCGACAGCAGGTAGCTGGCCGCCCGGGCGAGGTGACGGTCGGCGGCCTCGGCCCGTGCCGCGACTTCCAGTTCGACGGCCAGCTCGTCGTCGGCGGCCTCCGCCGCCGCCACCCGGTGACCGAGCGCCGCCGCGCCGCCGGTGACCCCGGACGCACGCAGGTGGAGCCGCTGGCGCAGGCTCGGCGCCATGTCGGCGTAGACGGCGGCCCGGTACAGTGGGTGGGCGAACTCCAGCAGGGGCGGCTCGGCGGGCCGCCAGGCGACGAAGCCCGTGCCGAGAAGGCCGTCCGCGGCCCGCGCGGCCCCGTCGACCTCGGCGACCCGGGCGAGCAGCTGAAGCGGGGCGGGCTGGTTGAGCACGGCCAGGGCGGCGGCGAGCCGCCGCGAGTCCGGGGGAAGCTCGGCCAGGCGCGCGAGCGTCGTCGAGGCCAGGGACCGTGGCGCCGGGAGCTCGCCGTCGGCGGCGGTCAGCGCGGCCTGCGGGATCTCGGCCAGCAGGGTCCGGACATGCAGCGCGTGACCGCCGGTGTGGCGGAGCAGCCGTTCAGCGGCGGCGGCGGTCAGCGCCACCCCGCGCCCGGCGGCCAGCTCGGTCACCTCCGCCCGGGTCAGTGGCCCGAGCGCCACGTGCAGGCAGCGGCCAGGGTCCGCGCGCAGGCGTTCCCAGCCGTCGGCGTCCCCCGGCTCGGGCCTGCTTGTCACCAGCACGAGCACGGGGTCCTCGCGCAGCCGTCGCGCGGCGGTCAGCAGCGTGAGCCGGGACTCGGCGTCGGCCCAGTGCAGGTCCTCCACGGCGATCGCGACCGGGCCGCCGCGGTTCGCCGCGCCGCACAGCCCGAGCAGTTCCATCGCGGCGGGGAACGGCGCCGTAGCCGTGACCTCGCCGAGCTGGCACACCAGGTCGAAGGGAACATCCGTGGTTATCTCGCTGGCCTCGGCTCGCAGCACGCGGAAACCGGGCGGCAGCGCGTCGACCGCCCGCCGCAGCAACGCCGTCTTGCCCGCGCCGGCCGGCCCTTCGATCCACACCACCCAGGGCTCGCCGCGCGCCACGGCGGCGGCGCAGGCCGAGACGGCGGCGAGTTCTGAGGTACGGCCGACGAACCCCAGATCCCCCACCACACCGCCCGGCACATGCAGCAAGGTAGCCGCATGCCGGTCAGACCACAACGGCAGCAGGATCGTCCCCAGGTGCCTCGGACTACGGACCCGCTACGGACAATCCATGGGGCGCCGGGGGACGACCGCCCGGCACACTGTCGCCATGCAGATCATTCTCGACATCACGCAGGACGCCGCGGGCCGTCTGTCGGGGGCCGTGAGGGCCGTCGGCATGCCCGAGCGGACGTTCTCCGGAGCCATGGAACTCCTGGCCAGCATCGAAGAACTCTGCGGCGGCGTGGGAGCCCGGCAACAGGACCAGTAGGGCGCTACCGGGTCAGGTCGGTCGCGATCTCCACGATGATGGCCCGCAGCTTGTCCGGGTCGTCGACCTGCTGCAGGTAGAACATGCAGCTCGCGCCCGCGGCGAGCACGGCGGTGGTGGCGCGCACCCGGTCCCGCAGCGAGGCGTCCGGCCCGGCGATCAGGTCGACCAGGCCGTCCAGGCGGTCGCGGAACAGCGCGATCCGCTCCTTGTTGTTCCCGTGAATGGCCTGTACCGAGGCCCGGTTCTGCTCGAGGAAGCGGAACACCTCGCTGCCCCCGAGCACGATCCCGACGTAGCGGTCGAGGATCTCCAGCCGGGTCGCCTCGGTCCGCGGCTGCTCCTTGGCCCAGTCGAGCAGCGCGTCGATCTCCGCGAAGTAGTCGTCGGTGAAGCTGTGGACGATGTCTTCCTTGGACTTGAAGTGGTAGTAGAGCGCGGCCTTGGTCACGCCGAGGCGCTCGGCGATCTCGCGCAGCGAGGTCTTCTCGTAGCCCTGCTCGGCGAACAGCTCGAGCGCGACCTTCTGCACCCGCGACCTGGTATCGGT
>JASHTQ010000141.1 GCA_030040475.1 Streptosporangiaceae bacterium | reverse complement strand
CCCAGCCCTGGTCCGCGCCCTGGGCGCCGCCCGCCGCCCAGCCCTGGTCCGCACCGCGGGCACCGTCAGCACCTGGGTCCTCGCCCCTGGGACCGCTGGCGCCCCAGCCCTGGTCCGCGCCCCTGGCACCGCTGGCGGCCCAGCCCTGGTCCGCGCCCTGGGCGCCGCCCGCCGCCCAGCCCTGGTCCGCACCGCGGTCCTGGTCCCCGCTCCGGTCCCCGTCGGCGCCCTGATCTTCGCCCGCGGCCCAGCCCTGTCCCGTGCTCCGTCCCTCTCCCGCGGCGGGCATCTGGTCGACCGCCGCGCCGGAAGCCCCGTCCTGACCGGCCCCGTCCTGACCGGCCCCGTCCTGGCCGGCCCCGTCCTGGCCGGCTCGGTCCTGGCCGGCTCGGTCCTGGCCGGCCCCGTCCTGGCCGGCCACGCCCTGTGCGGCCTCCCCTCGTGCCCCGTCGGCTTGCGCGTTCGCGGTCGAGCCCGCCTCGGCCTGCGCGTCGTCCGCCGAAGCCACCTGCACCGCCTCGACCAGCGTCCAGTCACCCGGGACGGCCTCGTCCGCCTGGTCCGCCGCCGCGGGTGCCGCGTACCGCTCGGTCTCGACCACGTCCGCGGGCGCCGCGGCCTGGGCGACAGGCCGGGCGGAGGCGCCGGACGCCGCCGCTTCTGGTCGACCGCTCTCGACCCGGGTCAGCACGAAGCCATTCCCGGGAACGACCCCGCCCTGCAAGTCAGAAAGCGGATGCGGCTGCACGGCCTGGCCACCGGCAGCGCCGATGACCAGCTGCTCGACCGACCCGGGCACGATCTGATCGACCCAGGTCACGGCGTGTTCTCCGGACAGCTCGCGGGTCGATCCTCCCTCGGTGACCGCGCACCACACGGCCCCGCGCAGGAACATGACCACCCCGTCGCTGGTGGGGACCACGATCCCGAACGGGATGACGCCGCCGGGCATTCGCCCGATAACCCAGGTGGCCAGCCGGGTCGCGATCGCGTCGGCTGGCAGCCGCCGATCCGATGCGATCGCCGCGGCGAGCGCGAGCAACTCCCGCGCCGCCTCACCGCCGCCCGCTCCGTCGTCGTAGGCCGGGATCAAGATGGCCGCGTCGCCGAACCGGCCGACGAGGCCGTCGCCAGGCTCGACGCCTATATGCATCGTGGACTCCATGTCGCGCCCCAGTCTGGTCAGCCGTGCAATCCCTTAGTGGCGAACAACCACAGCGACGAGGTCGCCCATAGCCCGATCAACGATACGAACACCACGCCGCCCAGGACAGGGACTACCCACTTCGGCATGGTTTCACGATTAACCAGGCTGAGCATCTTCGCCACGAACGCGCCGTAGAAGATGCAACCGAGCACGCAGTGCGCCAGCACCCGGACGGAGTAGGTCTGGAAACCAAGCGCGTACAGGCAGTGGATGATCACGGGCACGGTGAGCAAGATCGCGATCCGGCCGGACCAGCGGTGCACGGCCGTCATCCCGCGCGGGGCGTGCGGCCGGTTGACCCGTATCCCGGTGATGAGCTGCACGACCGCGAACACGACGGCGATGGTGGTCAGCCAGGCCTTGGCGTACAGCGGCGAGGAGAAGCCGGCAATGTCCAGTGCGTAATGAGTGGGATGGTGCAGCCCGCCGTACAGGCCAAGCGCGAGCGCGACCAGGCAGCCGCTGAGCAGGGCGATCAGCAGCGGCTTCGCGTACTGGTCGGGGGCCGGGCGCACGGCCGCTGGTTGGGTCGTCATCGTGGGATGCTCCTCTCACGCGCCGTGTCGGGTTCCGTCGCGGCCGCTCACGGGCTGACGACGTTCGCGTCGCCCGCCACCTGCGCGGCGGTGAAGGTGCTGCCGTCCAGGGTGAAGGCACCGTCGCTGAGATCGAGCGGCGGCGCGGGCTGCTTGGTCGAGCCGATGACGGCCACGCCGAGCTGGGTCCCGTCGGGTAGCACCGCCCAGCCGATCCGGGTAGCCAGCCCGTTGACCGTGATCCGGGCCTGGAAGACCCCGGCCGGGTGCGGCGAAAGCTCGGCCGAGAACGGAAGGCTCAGCCCGGCGCTCGGCGTGACCATGCCGAACATGGCCAGGCCGGACAGCGAGCCGGTCAGGCTGGCGCCCTTGTTGCCGGCCAGGTTGACCTGGTTGCCCTTCACCGAGCCCTGCAGCCAGGCCTCGATCGTGTGGCCGTTGCACACGTAGGCCACGGCCTTGTCGCCATCGGTGCTCACCGCCAGCGTTACCTCGCCGTTGCTGCTCCGGCCGGCGTATACCGCCTGTATCACGGACTGCGCGGCGGAGAACGGGAAGCTCTGCCCGAGGAACCCGCTCACCGTGCCGAACATGTCCGCGCCGGAGATGGAGCCGGTCAGCCGCGTGCCGCTCGAGCTGGTCAAGGTGACCAGGCTGCCGGTCACCGAACCCTGCAGCGATACCTCGCTGGCCAGGCCCGCGTTCAGGTCGGCCGCGGCCTTCTTGCCGTTGATCGCGATCGCGATCGTGACCTGGTCGCCGCTGCTGCGGCCGGCGTAAAGGGCGTGCAGCGGGGCCGAGGACGCCGGCGTGGCCGAGGACGTCGCCGTCGCCGCGGGCGTTGGCGTCGCCGCGGGCGTTGTGCCCGGCTTGGCGGCTACGGCGTTGCCGTAGAGGAAGAGCCCGGCGACCACAACCACCGAGCCCAGCGTGAGCAGTGGTCCTTGCCTGCTCATTTCTTGCACCGCCCCTCATGCCATCGGCCGCATCGATACGCGGCTCGAATAGATCGGCGGGGATGATGCGGCATCCGATGGCGAGCCCGGCCTTCCGCGGTCACTGGGGCCTGTCCAGGACCCGAGAGGACTACGGAACCGGTGCCGGATCGGGGACCCGGGCGGACGGACTCACCGAACCCGGCGCCACCTGGACCGACAAGGCGTCCCCCGGTCGGACTTCGCCCAATCGCACAGGCCCCCACGCTCGCCTCCCCGCGCGGCGAGTCAGCTTCCCCAGGGCCGGAAGCCTGGATTCCGCGCGCATACGGCATTCTTACACAGCGCGCGACCGCCGCAATGGCTGGTACATCTCGCGGATATAACGTATCCGCAGCTAACGCAGGCATCGCCTCACCGTATAGCGCTTGATCACCGGATTGTCAAGACCCGTTTCCATCCTGTGCATGACGCCCCCAGTTATCCACAGCCGAGACAACAGCCATGGCCCGCCCCGCCGTCCGCCCCGCACGCTAACGGCATGAACCACACCATCTCACCGGATGACGCCGCCCCGCAGCCCAGCCCCGAACGAGTCCGGGTCGGCTCCCCCGCGGCGCTGCTAGCGATCGTGCCGCACCTGCTCGGCTTCCTTCCCGCCGCGAGCCTTGTCGTGATCGGCACCGCGCCACCACGCGATCGCATCAAGGTCACCCTCAGGTACGACCTGCCCGATCCGCCCGATCCGGGCCTCGCCGCCGACATTGCCGCCCACGCCGCCGGCGTCATCGCCGCGCAGCACCTTACCGCCGGGGTGGCGGTGGGCTACGGACCCGAGGCGCTGGCCGCCCCGCTGGTGCCCGTGCTCCGCGATGCCTTCCACCAGGCCGGCGCCGAGCTTCGGGAGTTCCTGCGGGTGCAGGACGGCCGGTACTGGTCCTACCTGTGTGACAACGAGGCGTGCTGCCCGGCCGCGGGCGTACCCTTCGATCCCGCCGCCTACCCCGTCCCTGCCGCCTTGGCCGGCGCCGGGACCCCGGTACTTGCCGACCGCGCCGCGATGGCCGCTCGCGTCGCCCCGCTGCGCGGAAAAACCGAGCAATCCATGCGCCAGGCGACCCGCCGCGCGGAGCGGCACGTCGCCCAGCTGCTCGGCAAGGTCCGCAAGTCCGGCCGCATCGGCGCCGCGCGGCACATGATCGCCGCCGAGGGGCTAGCCGCCGTCGGCCGCTTGATCTCCGCCTACCGCCAGGGCGACGCCACCGCGACGGACTACGAGGTCGCCTGGCTGACGGTGGCGCTGAAGGACCTGAGGGTCAGGGACGACGCCTGGGCACGGATGGATCCCGGGCACCGCGAAGCGCACCGGCGGCTGTGGACCGACGTGGTCCAGCGGGCGCAGCCCGGGCACGTGGCGGCGCCCGCGTCCCTGCTCGGCTTCGTCGCCTGGCAGTGCGGCGACGGGGCGCTGGCGAACGTCGCCCTCGACCGGGCCCTTGCCGACGACCCCGGCTATTCGATGGCGCTGCTGCTCCGCCAGGTGATCAGCGCCGGCGCCCCGCCGTCGCTGGCCAGGCTGCCGATGTCACCAGAGGAGGTCGCCGCCTCCTACGCCGGCATCGACGAGGCGGTCGAAGTCCTCGACGACGAGGATCACGAGGACGAGGACTACGAGGACTACAGCCACCTGCCCAATCCGTGCCCGGTCAGCTACGAGCCGGACCCTGGCGGCGAAAGCTGAGCTCGCCAGGCTATCCGGGGTGGTCGTGAAGATCACCACGCAGCGGGCCGGGTTACACTGCCTGGGACCTTGGTCCAGCTCAGCCTGGTCTAGGCCTTTCGTCTTCATCGTCCGTTCCTCATCATGGATAGCAGCCCTTAACCGGAAGGATGTCCGCATGACGGCCGACACGCACGAGGCTGCGGTGGCCAGGCTGCGTGCGGCCTACGCCGCCTGGCCGCCCGGCATCCCGGTCCGGCTGGCCAAGCACACGACGAACCTGTTCAGGTTCCGCGACCCGGCTCCGAACACCCCGCGGAGCCCGGATGCCGCCGGGGACCATAAGGCCCAGCTCGCGAGGACCACGGCGGCCGGGCTGGACGTCTCCGCGTTCGACCACGTCATCGACGTCGACCCGGCCGCCAGGACGGCGTGGGTCGGCGGCATGACTACCTACGAGGATCTCTGCGACGCCACCCTCGGGCACGGGCTGATGCCGTCTGTGGTGCCCGAGCTCAAGACGATCACGCTGGGCGGCGCGGTCACCGGGCTCGGCGTGGAGTCGACCGCGCTGCGCAGCGGCATGCCGCACGAGTCCGTCACCGAGATGGAGATCCTGACCGGCGACGGCCGCGTCATTCGCGCCACCGAGGACAACGAGCACGCCGACCTGTTCTTCGGCTTCCCCAACTCCTACGGCACCCTCGGTTACGCCCTGTCGCTCAGGATCGAACTGGAGCCGGTGCAGCCCTTCGTGCACCTCAGGCATTTCCGCTTCACCGACCCGCAGGCCTGCATGGACGCGATAGGCCAGATCGCCGCCGAGGGACGCTTCCGCGGGCACCGGGCGGACTTCGTCGACGGCACCGCGTTCTGCACCGACGAGCTCTACCTCACCGTGGGCGCCTTCAGCGACGTCGCGCCGTGGCGCGGCGATTACACCCGGCAGCAGATCTACTACCAGTCGATCAGGCGGGAGAAGGAGGACTTCCTCACCATCTACGACTACCTGTGGCGCTGGGACACGGACTGGTTCTGGTGCTCTCGCGCCCTCGGGGTGCAGAATCCCGCGATCCGGCGGTTGTGGCCGCGCCGCTACCGGCGCTCGGACGTGTACCGCAAGCTGGTGGGCTACTACCGGCGGCACGGCCTCGGCGAGGCCCTGAACGCACGACGCAAGCTCCCGCCCCGTGAAGCGGTCATGCAGGACGTGGAGATCCCGGTCTCTCGCGGTGCCGAGTTCCTGCGCTTCTTCGAGCCTGCGGTGGGAATGACCCCGGTGTGGATGTGCCCGCTGCGCCTGCGCGGCGAGCGCACCTGGCCGCTGTACTCGCTGCGGCCGCACGAGGTGTACGTGAACTTCGGCTTCTGGGGCACCGTGGCGCTGCCGCCGGGGCGTGCCGACGGGTATTACAACCGCCTCATCGAGGACGAGGTGGCGCGGCTGGACGGGCACAAATCGCTGTACTCGACGTCGTTCTACGCCGAGGACGACTTCTACCGGCGTTACAACGGCGCCGCCTACTTCAAGCTCAAGCACGCCTACGACGGCGAGGGCCGGCTGCTCGGCCTGTACGAGAAATGCGTCAGGGGACGCTGAGGAACGGAAGGAACGGTGCGCATGTCACTGGCGGAGGTCTTCGAGACGGTGGCGGGGCCAGACGCCCCGGTGGAGTTCGTGGCCTATGACGGCAGCCATGCGGGCACGGCGGGATCCGACGTGAAGATCACGGTTCGCTCCCCTGTGGCAGTGGCGTACCTGGCCCAGGCGCCAGGCGCGCTCGGGCTGGCCCGCGCCTACGTCTCCGGGCACCTGGACGTCGACGGCGACATGTACGAGGCCTTGGTCAGGATGACAAAGGCCCAGTCCATAAGCATGGGCATCGCGGAGAAGCTGCGCCTGCTGCAGGCCCTCGGCGGACCGAAGCTCCTGCTGAACCGGATGCCGCCGCCGCCCCAGGAAGTCAGGGTGAGCCGCCGCTGGACGGGCGGCCGGCTGCATTCCAAGGCCCGCGACGCCAAGCAGATCTCGCATCACTACGACGTGTCCAACCGGTTCTACGAGTGGGTGCTCGGCCCGACGATGGCCTATACCTGTGCCTGCTATCCGACCGAGGACGCGACCCTGGAAGAGGCGCAGACGAACAAGTTCGACCTGGTCGCGCGCAAGCTCGCGCTGCAGCCGGGCATGCGCCTGCTGGACGTGGGCTGCGGCTGGGGCGGCATGGTGATGCACGCGGCGCGGGAGTACGGCGTGAAGGCGCTCGGCGCCACGCTGTCCGCTCAGCAGGCCGCGTGGGCCCAGGCCGCGATCGAACGGGAGGGCCTGTCCGGCCTCGCCGAGGTGCGGCACCTGGACTACCGTGACGTCCCGGAGACCGGCTTCGACGCGATCAGCTCGATCGGGCTCACCGAGCACATCGGCAAGCAGAACCTCCCGTCATACTTCTCATTCCTGCTCAGCAAGCTCAACGTGGGCGGCCGTCTGCTCAACCACTGCATCACCCGGCCCGACAATATCGAGCCGGCCATCCGCAAAGCGGGGTTCATCAACCGGTACGTGTTCCCGGACGGTGAACTCGAGGGTCCCGGCTACCTGATCTCGCTCATGCACGACACCGGCTTCGAGGTCAGGAACGAGGAGAACTTGCGCGAGCATTACGCGAAGACCCTTGCGGCCTGGTGCGCGAACCTGGACGCGCACTGGGACGAGGCGGTCGCGGAGGTCGGCCAGGGCACAGCGCGGGTATGGCGGCTGTACATGGCGGGGTCGCGGCTGGGTTTCGACCGCAACCACATCGAGCTGCATCAGGTGCTCGGCGTCCGGCTGCGCGAGGACGGCACCTCGGGCATGCCGCTGCGCCCGGACTGGGAGTTGCCGAGGGTACTAGCCCAATAGCTCCATCCCGACCGGGCCGTCGTTCCCCGGTTGCTCCCGTGAGCCCCGGCCCTACCAGCCCTCCGGCCACCCGGAGCCGGCCAGGGGCGGCAGCGGCATCGCCGGCGGCTCCTGGTCCGGCTCCTGGCGCGGTTCGGCCTCCCGCATCCGCGGCACCGTGGCGGCCGCCAACGTGCTCCCCGACCCGGCGAGGAACGGGATCAGGTCGTTGACCGCCCCGGCCGCGAACAATGCGGCGAGCGCCTGGGCCGAGGTCACCGAGTGGGCGTCCACGGTGCCGTGCTTCGTCCCGGTCAGGGTGATGGCGGGCACGCCGCAGCATCCGGCGGCCACGGCCGCCAGCCCGTCATCCGGTCCCACCGTCATGATCAGGTCGGTTCGCCCGCTCCCCCCGGCCCCTTGGACTCCGGCAGGCCCTCCGGCCCCCTCCGGCAGTCCGCTCCCTGCGTCCCGCTCGGCCGCCGCCGTCAGCGCCTGGCCGAATAGCACGGGCATGCTCAGCTGGCGGGCCAGCAGGTCCGCGATGTCGTCGCCGGGCGAGGTGAGGCGGCCGGTGATGGTGGAGATCAGCCGCTGCTGCGGCGGCGTGAATGGCGTGCCGGCCAAGATGCTCCGCAACGGGGCGGTGCAGCTGGCCATGGCGGGGGAGTGCTGAGCGCTGGCCACCCCGAGCACCTGCGCGGTCAGGCCTGCCGCCTCGGCCCGCCTGACCAGGTCCCGGATGCCCGCGATTGAACCCGCGACCACCTGCGCCCGCGACCCTTCGTAGGCGGCGATATGCAGGCGCCCGGGCGCGCATAGGGCGCGCACGGCCGCGGCATCCGCCCCGATCCTGGCCATAGCGGCCGGCCCGGTACTGCAGCCCATCAGGATCTGGCCGCGCTGGGCCACCAGCCGTGCGGCCTCGGCCGCCGGCAGGCATCCGGCCCAGACGAGTCCGGTGATCTCGCCCAGGCTGTAACCTACCGCGGCGCCCGGCCTGACCCCGGCGAGCTCCAGGGTTCGCAGCCCGGCGAGCGAGGCGGCCAACAGCGCCGAATGCCCGGCCGCCGACTCCGCCAGCCCGGGAAAGATCATCACCACGTTCCCGGCCGCCCCGACCGAGATGCGTACCCCCGGCTCCGCAGTCGCGGCCGGCCCGTCGGCCCGCAGCCGCCGAGCGGCCTGCCGCGCCTGCCCCGCCAATTGTTGCGGCGTGGCGGGCGCCAGCGCGACCCGGATAGCGCCGCCCTCATCGCAACCACGAGCCGCGCCAAGCGCCGACTGCCTGGCGAGTTCCCGAAGCTCCGAGTACGAAAGCACCGGCGCGCTAGCCGCAATGACGTCGAGCCTGTCGGCCAGCGCCCCTGCGTCCCCCCCGCACAACGCAAAAACCCCGGGCGGCGCCAGAATGTCGGCCGAAAACGCCGCACCCGCACCACGCCCGGCCAGATCGCCACGACCGTAAGCAGCCGCCTCGGCAACCACAACCGCCCCAGGTACACCTGCCGTCGGCGCGGGTGTAGCAGTCGCCGGGGCCGCAGGCACAGCATCGGGCGCGCCGGTGCCCGTCGGCTGTGCCAAAGAGGCTGCAGCCGGCACGACGGTAGGTGCCGCAAGCAGGGGTGCCGCGGGAGGCTCGCCAATGCCCGCAGCTCCGTCAGCATCTCCAAGGCACGGCCCGATGGCTCCAGGCGACGGCGTGGCTTCAGGCGACGGCGCGGCTGCGGGCGGCAGCGTGGCCGCGGCTGGTGGGGCGGCTTCAGTCGATGGCGCAGTTGCGGGCAGCGGGGCGGCAGCAGGCGTGTCGTCAGCCGATGTCGCGATAATCGCGCGCCCAGACGCCTCGCGCGACGGTCCTTCCCCGGCGCCCAGCGGGCCGGGCGCTGCGTGCTTCCCCGGCGCCGGGGGCCAGGATCCGCTGGCTCCGGCGACCCGGTCGGCGGCGGCCTCCGGTACCCCGGTTGTCGTGCGGCGGCGGCGCCCGGGACGGCGGTCGGCCTCGCGTTCGCGACGCAGGACCAGGTGAACCCCCTCCGCGCCGGGCCAGGCCGAGGCACCGTCCATGGTCGCCGGATTGGCGGTGCCGAGTGAATTGACCGCTGCCAGCCGTGTCCCGTCTGGCCATGCCTCCGGTCGCTCGGGCAGTCGGAGCCGCGTGTCGCCCGCCTCGATGAGCGGATGCGGCCGTGCGCATCCCGTGCCGGGTGGAATCGTCCCCGTGGCCATCGCCAAGGCCGCCTTGATCAGGCTCGCGATCCCCGTGGCGGCCCTGGAGTAGCCGATGTTGGCCGAGACCGCGCCCAGCGCGGCGGTGGTCTTGCCTTCCTTCCGCAGCTGCGCGAGAGTGGTCAGCTCGGTCAGGTCCCCTGCCGCGGTTCCGGTGCCGTGCCCCTCGACGAGGTGAATGTCCGCGGGGTCGATCCCTGCCCGGTGGTAGGCCGGAAGCAGCGCAGTCCCGGTTGGCGTGGGACGCAACACCGGAGCGGTGCTCCAGCCGGCGATCTCCGCGTAGACCGGCAGCCCGGCCGCGTGCGCGTCGGCAGCGCGGGCGAGGATCACGATGCCGCAGCCCTCGCCGGGCAGCAGCCCCGCCGGATCGGCGGCGTAGACGCGCATCTCGTCAGACCCCAGCGTGCCAGCCCGCGCCTGCTGGTCCAGCCAGGCCGGGTCGACGCCGAGTTCCGCGCCGCCCGCCACCGCGAGGTCAAGCACGCCTGCCTGCAGTGCGTCGGCTGCCGCGATAACCGCGTGCAGTGACGAGAGGTAAGCCGTTTCCGGATACCGCACGTCGGTCGAGAAACCGAACTGTTCGCTGACAAGTCCGCACACGTCGGGCGCAGCGCTCGCGATGACCAGCCCTGCCCGGCCATGTCCCAGGGCGGCCTCGCCGAAGACCCCAGCCGCACGGCCCGGTTCCCCAGCCGCGCGGCCTGGTATCCGGCCTGCCTGGCCCAGGGCTCCGGCCGCCTGGCTCGGTGCCTCGGCCGTCCGGTCCATAGCTGCGGCCGCGTGGCCGGAAGCTCCGCCAGCGTGGCTCGCGGTTCGGGTGGTACCGCGCCGCGTCCGTACCCCGGCACCCAGGGTCCCTGCCCTCTCGCGCAGCCCAGCGTCTGCAAGCGCGAGCGCGGTGGTCTCGGCCGCGAGCCGCTGAATCGGGACCGGATCACGCGGCCCCGGTTCCGCCGCACCGGACGATGCCCGGGCGGCCTTCCAGTCATCGAGCAGAGCCGCGTGCCGCGCGCGTCCCGGCACCGTGCCAGCGACCGGCCGGAACAGCCGGAGCCCCGCGACGGTCAGATCGTGAAATTCCGCCGGATCGCGCGCGCCGGGAAATCGGCACGCGATGCCTATGACGGCGATCGGCCCGCCCTTATCCCGCCGCCCGTCCATCGCCCCCGCCGCACAGAATGGTTACCCGGATTCCTCAGTAATGACGAATAGTGCGGCCCGGCCCACCCCGTCAAGAGGAATTGCGAAACACCCCTATTTCCCCAGGCTGTCACGTTTCTACCGTAGTTATCATCTTTTACACCGCCATCCTCCCGCGAGCGATCACCGCGAGACCTGCGTCGATCGCACCACCGAGTCAGCGTCGACGCCCGGTCCACGCCCCAAAAATGGCCGTAACCACCGTGACCAGCGAGGCCCAATTGGCCCCTGCGGCACCCGCAATTCCGCCCAGTCGTCCCGAGAAGGTAATGAATGTGGCACCGCATACCGAAATAGGTACGCGTTGCCACACTCACTACCCGGCCACCAAGCACCCTC
>JASHTQ010000140.1 GCA_030040475.1 Streptosporangiaceae bacterium | reverse complement strand
ACCCGGCCCCGCAGCTGGTGCAGCTGCGACAGGCCGTACATGTCGGCCCGGTCCACGATGAGCGTGTTCGCGTTCGGGATGTCGAGGCCGGATTCCACGATCGTGGTCGCGACGAGCACGTCGGACTTCCGCTCCCAGAAGTCGACCATGATCTTTTCCAGCTCGTGCTCGTTCATCTGCCCGTGCGCGACGGCGATCCGCGCCTCCGGCACGAGCTCGGCGACGTGCGCGGCGACCCTGCGGATCGAGGTGACCCGGTTGTGGACGTAGAAGACCTGGCCGTCCCGCAGCAGCTCGCGCCTGATCGCCGCGGCCACCTGCTTGGCGTCGTAGCCGCCGACGAAGGTGAGCACCGGGTGCCGTTCCTCCGGCGGGGTCAGGATCGTCGACATCTCCCTGATCCCGGCCACGCCCATCTCCAGCGTCCTCGGGATCGGGGTGGCCGACATGCCGAGCACGTCCACCTCGGTGCGCAGCCGCTTGAGGTACTCCTTGTGCTCCACGCCGAAGCGCTGTTCCTCGTCGATGATCACCAGGCCGAGCCGGGCGAACCTGGTCTCAGGGGAGAGCAGCTTGTGGGTGCCGATGACCACGTCGACGGTGCCGTCGGCGAGCCCGCGCAGGGTCTCCGCCGACTCCGCGCCGCCCTGGAACCGCGACAGCGGCTTGACCGTGACCGGGAACGGGGCGTAGCGCTCGGAGAACGTGGAGAAGTGCTGCTGGACAAGCAGCGTGGTCGGCACGAGCACGGCGACCTGCTTGCCGTCCTGCACCGCCTTGAACGCGGCGCGCACCGCGATCTCGGTCTTGCCGTAGCCGACGTCGCCGCAGATCAGCCGGTCCATCGGAACGGGGCGTTCCATGTCGTGCTTGACCTCGTCGATGGCGCCGAGCTGGTCCGGGGTCTCGATGTAGGGGAACGCGTCCTCGAGCTCGCGCTGCCACGGGGTGTCCGGGCCGAAGGCGAACCCGGGCGAGGCCATCCGGGCGGAGTACAGCCGGATCAGCTCCGACGCGATCTGCCGGACCGCCTTGCGGGCCCGGCCCTTCGCCTTGGCCCAGTCCGCCCCGCCGAGCCGGTGCAGCGCCGGCGCCTCGCCGCCGGAGTACCGGGTCACCTCGTCGAGCTGGTCGGTGGGCACGTACAGCCGGTCGGGCGGCTGGCCCCGCTTGGCCGGGGCGTACTCGATGACCAGGTACTCCCTGGTGGCGCCCGCCGCGGTCCGCGAGGTCATCTCGACGTACCTGCCGACGCCGTGCTGCTCGTGCACCACGTAGTCGCCGGATCGCAGCTGCAGCGGGTCGACGCCGCCGCGCCGCCTGCTCGGCATCCGCCGCATGTCCCTCGTGGTCGGCAGGCCGGCCGGATGACCTGCCAGATCGCTCTCGGTCAGCAGCGCGAGCCGGGCCGACGGCCAGGTGAAGCCGTTCTCGAGGCACGCGGTCGTCACGTGGAGCACGCCAGGGGAGGGCGGATCGTCCGGATCGGCCAGCCGGGCGCCGATCCCCTCGCCGCGGAGCATCTCGGCGAGCCGCTGCGCCGGGCCGTGGCCCTCGGTGACCATGACGACCCGCCAGCCCGCCGCGAGCCACTCCCGCACCTCCGTAATCATGCGGGCCGTATTGCCGCGATAGGCAGGTGCCAGGTTGGCATTTATACGGAACGGAAGTCGCTCACCTGGTCCTCGTTGTGCTATCGGGACCGGGGCGCTCGCGTTTTGGTCGTTTTCCTCGGCGTCTGCGTCGGTCACGCCGAACGGCGCGATCGACCACCAGGGCAGTCCGGCGGCCGCGGCGGCCGCGCGGATCACCGCGATCGGCTGGAACGCCGCGGACCCGAGGTCGATCGGCACCTCGCCGCCCGCCGCCGCATTGATCCAGGATGCCTCGAGGAACTCGCGGCTCGTGCTGACGAGTTCCTCGGCCCTGGCGCGGACCCGTTCGGGGTCGCAGGCGAGCACGATGCCGCCGCGCGGGACGTAGTCGACGAGCAGTTCCATCCGGTCGGCGAGGGCCGGCGCGAACGCCTCCATGCCCTCGACGGTTATCCCCTCGGCCAGCTTGCCGAGGATGTCGCCGAGCGCCGGGTGGGTGTCGGCGAGTTCCTTGGCGCGTTCCCTGACCGTCGGGGTCAGCAGCAGCTCGCGGCACGGCGGCGCCCACAGGCCGCCCGGCGCGTCGCCGATGCTGAGCTGGTCGGCCACCTTGAAGTAACGGATCTCGTCCACCGTGTCGCCGAAGAACTCCACCCGCAGCGGGTGTTCCTCGGTCGGCGGGAACACGTCGACGATGCCGCCGCGGACGGCGATCTCGCCGCGTTCGGTGACCAGGTCGACCCGCGCGTAGCCGATCTCGACCAGCCTGGTCAGCAGGTCCTCCAGGTCGCAGGTGTCGCCCGCGTTTACCCAGACCGGCTCCAGGTCGCCGAGCCCGCCCACGATCGGCTGCAGCAGGCTGCGGATCGGCGCCACCACGACCGCGAGCGGCCCGTGCGGATCGCCGGGGCCGGCCGGGTGGGCCAGCCGGCGCAGCACGGCGATCCGCTGCCCGACCGTGTCGGAGCGCGGCGACAGCCGCTCGTGCGGCAGCGTCTCCCAGCCGGGGAAGCAGGCCACGCTGCCTTCCGGCAGGAACGAGCCGAGCGCGGCGACAAGGTCGTCGGCCTCACGGGCGGTGGCGGTCACCGCCAGCGTGAACCTGCGGGTCCAGCTGGCGAGCGCGGCGATGAGCACCGGCCGCAGCGGCGCGGGGGCGACGAGGTCTTCTCCGGTGAGCGGGTCGAAGGCCCGGGCGTCCGGGGGGATGGGTTCGTATTCCGCACGTGCGATCACGCCACGTAGTTGCGGGTCGTCATCGAGAGAACTGAGCAGTCCGGCGAGGCTCATGATGTCCCTGTGGTCGCTATTTTCGATGTCCCGGACGCCTCGGTGCGCTGGGCCGGATCGCTCGCGCGGCCCGCGGTTGACCAACTCCGGGCAGCACGAAACGGCCGGGTTTGCTGGCACCCGGCTGTCCGCGGAACTGCCCCCAAGTTTACCCGCCCGGCCGAACCCACGCGGCGGCGCACCCTATCTGCCGCTCCCGCTCGTGACTGAAAGTAGTCAATCAACTACTGTTAGATCATGAGTCCGGCGGCGGGCCAGGCGCGGCCCGCATCAGAGCAGGCATCGGCGGCCGAGCGCCAGCAGGCGGACGCGCAGCGCGCGGTACGGCGGGCCAGGCAGGCGGCGGACGCGGTGCGCCTCGCGGTCGCCGCCCAGGCCTACAGCCAGGGGCTGGTGCGGGAGATGTTCGCCCAGCCCGTCCACGACTACGTGGTCGGCTGCATCGGCCGGCCGGTGCGCCTGCTCCGGGCCGGCTGCCTGACCTCGCCGGACGAACTCGGCCTCGACCTGCTGCGGGCGAGCGGCTTCGAGATCGGGGTGACGACGATCGACGAGGACCGTCCCGAGTTCGCCGGCCTGGCCGGGGAGGTCATGCTCGGAGACCTGCGGACCGTCCCGCTGCCGCCCCGCTCGTTCGACGTCGTGCACTGCTCGCTGCTGCTGGACCGGATCTCGCACACCGAGCTTGTCCTGGACCGTTTCGTCGCCGCGCTGCGCCCCGGCGGCCTGCTGTTGCTGCGCATCCGCGACCCAGACTGCGCCACGGCGGTGCTCGACAGGCACCTGCCCGAGCGGGCCAGACGCGCGCTGTGGGCCGAACGGTACCCGGGCCTGCCCGGCCCGTTTCCCGCGGTGTACCCGCCGGAGGCATCCGACCGCGGCATCCAGGCCTACGCGCACCTGCGCGGCCTGACGATCGCGCACCGGGAGACCGGTACGACGTGGCCGGACGGGCGCGAGTCGTGGTCGGGACGGGCGGGCCGCAGGCTCCGGGCCGGGCGCCTGGCCTGCCGCCTGATCTGCCGGCTGACCCGCGGTCGCGCGACCGATGCTTACGACGAGGTGTCTTACGTGATAAGAAGACCTGAGGACCGCTTCGCGCGAGTCCTGTGACATACCGCCGACGGCTTGTCCGCCACCCCGCTTCGGACACGACGGCCGTTCCGTATCGTTAACGGCACGGACACACCGGTATTACGCCCACATCGCGGCGAGCTGGCATACCGTGTCTGAAGTCGCACCCGGAGGCACAGCTGACCGCTCAACCACCGCCAGGGCTGCCCGAGGAGCTAGCCGCCTGGCCCGCGTGCACGCTCGACGAGGCGCACCTGGGCGATCTTGAGCTGCTCACATCCGGGGTGTTCGCCCCGCTGCGCGGCTTCATGAGCACCGCCGACGTGGCCGCGGTGGCCGAGCGCGGCACGCTGGCCGACGGCACGCCGTGGCCGGTCCCGGTCACGCTCGAGGTGCCAGCGGACGCGGTGCCCGCCGACGCGGACCACGTCGTGCTGACCGACGAGGAGGGCTCGCCGCTCGCCGTGCTGTCGGTCGGCGAGCGGACGGCCCGGCCCGATCCGCACGATCCGCTGGCGGCGCCCCGGCTGGTCCGGCTGGCCGGGCCGATCACCGCGCTGCGCGCGCCGCAGCACGGGCCGTTCCGCCAGCTGCGGCGGCGGGTCGAGGATGTCCGCGACGAGCTAGCCGGCCAGCAGCCGGGGGGCAACGTGCTCGGCTACGCCACCCGGCGGCCGCTGAACAAGCGGCACATCGGACAGCTGCGTCACTACGCCGGCCAGCTGAACGCCCGCCTGCTCGTGCTGCCCCTGGTGACCGGGCCCGCCGACGTGGTGACCCGGCCGGAGGCGCTGGTCCGCTCGGTGCTCGCGGCCAGGCAGTACCTGCCGGCCGGCACGCTCGTGGTGCCGGTCCCGCTCGCGCCGAGGAACGCGGGCCCCGCCGCCGACCTGCGCGCCCAGGCGATCGCCACGGCGGCCTACGGAGCCACCCACCTGCTCGCGGACTCGGTCGGCGCGATCGGGCTCGACGCGTCATCGGGTCCGCAGGCCGGCGCCAAGAACGGCACGCTGAACCTGCCCGGAGTGCCGATCCCGGTCATCGCCGCGGGCGAGTGGGCCTACGACCCCCGCGCCGAGGTATGGCGACCGCTCGCGCTGATCGAAACGGGCCTTGAGCAGGGCGAGCTGACCGACTCCGAGCTCGGCGCGCTGCTCGACTCCGGCACCGCCGTTCCCGGCTGGCTCGCTCCTCCCGGGGTGGCGCGTGAGCTGCGCCGCGCCCGGCCGCCCCGGGCGCAGCGCGGCCTGGTGGTCTTCTTCACCGGCCTGTCCGGCTCGGGCAAGTCCACCATCGCCCGCGGGCTGTTCCAGGCGCTGACCGAGCGAGGGGACCGCAGCGTCTCGCTGCTCGACGGCGACCACGTGCGGCGGCTGCTTTCGGCCGGGCTGACGTTCTCCCGGGCCGATCGTGACCTCAACATCGCGCGCATCGGCTACGTCGCGGCCGAGGTCGCCCGGCACGGCGGCATCGCGATCTGCGCGCCGATAGCGCCGTACGCGCAGGCGCGTGCGGCCGCGCGCGCGATGGTGACCGAGATCGGCGACTTCCTCCTTATCTACGTGTCCACGCCGGTCGAGGTGTGCGAGGCACGCGACCACAAGGGCCTGTACGCGAAGGCGCGGGCGGGACTGATCGAGGGCTTTACCGGGGTTTCCGACCCCTACGAGGAACCGCGCGACGCCGACCTGGTCATCGATACCTCCACCATGACCCGCCAGCAGGCGGTCGACGCCGTCCTCGGCCTCCTGGTCACCGGCGGCTGGCTTGCCGCCTCACCGGAGGAGCCCGACGAGCCCGGCGGGCCGGCGACCGCCCGCGCCCAGGGATCCGGAATCCGTCCCGGCCCCGCCGTCCGCCTCCGCTGACGCGGCCGCGCTCAGCGGGTAACGGTTCGGCAGCCGCCGAGAGCCCCGGGCGCCGCAGTAAGGCCATGCTGGACATCGCCATGCGCGCCACGGCGGGGCCGCGGCGACCTGCCGCGACCCCGCCGTGCCTGGCGGCGGTGACACCTAGCCCGGGTAGGTGGTGCCCAGGTCGTTCAGTGTCCAGGAGTCCTCCTCGCCGAGGCCGGTGGCCAGGTAGAGGTGAAGGCCGTTGACGACCTGGTGGTATCCCGTGGCGAGGTACTCGCCGGAGGATTCCACCTGGAGGGCGTCCCCGCCGTAGGAGGTATCGGGCACCTCACGCCACAGCTCGTTGGCCGCGCCGGGAACGCAGGGCCAGGTGTCGACGGCGCCGGTGCTGCCGTTGACCTCCAGGCAATTGCCGGTCTGCTCGTTGACCAGGTAGCCGTACCCGTTGCCGACGAGGCCGAAGGCCCACTGCTCGTTGGCCTGCGGCAGGCCGCCGGAGTCGACCTGCTGCCACAGGTCGGTGCCGCCGTCAGTGCCGTTGACCTCGACCAGCATCGGCTGCGGCGACACCGAGGTGGGGACCTGGATGCTCCAGGACTGGCCGGTCACGGTGAGCTGCTGCGACGCGGTGGAACTCGCCAGGTAGGGCAGGTCTGCGGGCGGGGAGTACGTGGCGGTGACGGTGTGCGTCCCCGGTGCCAGCTGCGGCAGGGTGGCGCTGAGCAGGCCGCTGACCGGCTCAGGGCTGCCGATGTCATTGCCGTCCACGGCGAACTGGACGCTGCCCCCATCGGGGACCCAGCCGAAGGCGGGGATGGTCACGTTGGCGGTCGCCGTCACGCTGGTCCCGTCCGCGGCCGTGGCCTGCGACAGGGACAGGGATGTCTGGGGTGGCGCGGAGTCCGTGGACCAGGTGACCGTGACGGACGGGACATCGGCCTCCGACCAGGCCTCCGGCAGGCTGCTGGTGCCAGCGCCGCCGCCGCCGGAGTACGTGGTGGACGCCGACATGTAGGAACCGCCGCCGCCGCCGCCGAATACGCCGCCACCGCCGCCGCCACCGCCGGGCTGCGCGTTGTTCTGAAGCAGGCAGCCCTCGCCGGAGCAGCCCGGAACGCTGCCGCCGTCCCCGCCGGACCCGGCGGTGCCGACCTGCCCGGGATACGCGTTCGGCGAGCCGCCGCAATCGCCCCCGGTGCCGCCGGCGCTGCCGGAGGCCGGGCCGCCACCGCAGCCGGACCCGCCGCCGCCC
>JASHTQ010000139.1 GCA_030040475.1 Streptosporangiaceae bacterium | reverse complement strand
TCCTTGCGGTAGGCGGCGAGCACGGTATCGATCGCGTGCGGCGGCAGCGCGTCCGCCAGCTCGGCTCGCGCCGCGCGATAGCCCTGCCGCGCCCCCTCCACGCAGGCCTTGGAGTGATACCTGGCCAGCGCGGCCAGCGCGACCGGATACCGGCGCAGCACCCCGTGCAGCCGGTAATCGGGCGGCACCACGTCGAGCAGCCAGGCCACCGCCGTGGACTCGAACTCTTCGCTTCCCGGCGGATGCACCCCAGCCGGCCATCCAGGCGGCGTATATGCGGCCACACCGACAGTATACCCAGTCTATCGAACCTGTATTCGGTCTTTGCCAAGCCCGTTCAGCGTGCCGCCGCAGTCGCCTCGCTGCGGGCGTAGCGGCTGACGAACTCGCGCAGCATGGTCGGCGGGTCGGTGACGACGCTGCGGTGTGCCAGGGCCTTGAGCTCGTCGGCCTGATCGGGATGGAAGTAACCCGCGTGCTTGTAGACATCGACCCTGGTGCACATGCCGGCCGCGTCCAGCTCGGCGTGGAACTGGGTGGCGTAGACGTTCGAGCCGACCCGGAACGCCTGTACCGGGCAGCTGACGTTGGTGGCAAGCAGCACGGCATGGTCCGGCAGCTTGCTGATGGCCTCCTTGTGGCCGGTAAAGGCGTCGAATTGCTCCGGCAGCCCGCTCATCAGCGGATCCTGCCGTCCCTCCGGGGTGAGCGTGACGCGCGTCACCCCTACCGGCTCGCCATAGCGGTGGTCGATCACCGCCCCCTCGTGGCTGCCGAGCGCCCCGATGCCGTAGCAGGCTCCGAGGAAGGGGAAGTCCTCGCCGACCACCGCGTCCAGCAGGCGGCGCAGGTCCGCCTCGACCCGCCGTTGGACCGACGACTTGAGTTCCTCGGGGGAGCTGTAGTTGAAAGGTCCCCCGCCAAGCAGGATGCCGGACCAGTCCCGCAAGTCAATATCCCCAAGCGGCCGCTGCTCCAGCCGTACCCGCCGCAGCTCGCCCTCGTCCAGCCCGGCGAGGGCAACGAACGACTCGTACTCGTTATCGGCCGCGGCATCGTCGGCCCGGATAGACAGCAACAGAAACGGATTCACCCGATCACCTTAGTGACCTCACGCCCCCGTCGCACCCGCCGCCGAAAACGACTACGCCTCAGCGTGGTCACGGTTCCCTCTCCGCCCGGGCCGATCGGCCGCTAGGCCACTTCGAACACGTGCAGGGTCCGGGCCTTCGCCGCGGCCTCGCCGCGGCTGGCGGCGCCCAGCTTGGCCAGGATGTTCGAGACGTGCACGCTGGCCGTCTTGGGCGAGATGAACAGCTCGGCGGCTATCTCCCTGTTGCTGCGCCCGGCACACAGCAGCCGCAGCACCTCAAGCTCGCGTCCGGTCAGGCCGAGGTCGGCCCCCTGGCGGCCGGCGGTCTGTGTGTCATCGTCTGCCAGCGAGATCCTGGCTCGTCGCGCGAGGGCGCCAATCTGCTCACCGAGCGGGAGCGCGCCTAGCCGGGCGGCTAGCGCGGCGGCGCGCGTCAGCCTGGCGGCCGCGCCGTCCCGGTCACCGCAGGCCGTGGCGGATTCCGACGCCTCGAGCAGCGCCTGGGCCAGCGGATAGGGCTCGCTGACCGCTTCCCATGCGGCGGCGGCCCGGTCCCAGGCGGCGACCGGCCCGGCGCGCCAGGCACCCTGGCCGCCGTCGGCACCTGACGGGTCGGCGGTACCGGAGCCGCAGGCGGCCAGCAGGGCTCCTAGCTGGGCGTCCGCCGCGGCGAAGGTCAACTGGTGGGCTCGCTGGGCGCGGCCGGCCACCCCCGTTTTCTCCGCGATCGTGCGCAGCCGGTCGGCCAGCGCGGCGGTCTGGCCGCGCAGCGCGTCGTCATGGCCGGTCCTGGCCTGCCGGGCCGCGGCGGCGCAGGCGGTCGCCGCGGCTGTCAGCAGCGGCCACACGTGCCGCGAGCTGCTGCCCGATACGTCGTAGCGGTCCAGGGTCGCCGACGCCGCCGCCAGGGCCGCGGTCGGGCCTGCGGTGGCCAGCCGCAGCAAGATCTCGGCCGTGCCGAGCGGAAGCTGGTGCTGATCCTCGAACGGCGCACTGCGTAGCAGGTCGCGGGCATCGGATACCGCGTCGCCCGCGGCGCCGTGCTCGCCGCGGGCGAGCAGGATGCGGGCCTTCATGACCTGCAGTACGGCCCGGTGGATGGGCAGCGCGGCGAGCTGGAAATCACGCGCCGTCTCGGCAACCTCGATGGCCTCATCCCACCTGCCAAGTGCGAGCAGCGGCTCCACCTGGTTGATCGCGAGCAGGCTGCGTGAAGTACGGGCCAGGTACAGCGCGTCCTGGTCCGAACCTGCCGTGCGCGCCGCCGCCAGCGCGAGCGCGTGCTCGCCCGCCCCTTCGAGCAGGTGGGACTCGTTGATCGCCGCCTTCACCAGCAGCGGATGCGCGCCGACCCGCTCGGCCATCGCGCGTGCCTGCGCGATCAGCTCGATGGGACCGCTGCCCGGCCCGGCTTCCTGGCCCACGTCCGCGTTGAACGCGGCGATCGTCAGCAGCGCGTTCGCCTCGTTCGCCACATCGCCGGACTGGCGGGCCAGCGCCAGCGCCTCCTCGGCGTAGCCGAGGTCGACCGTCGCCCTGGTCCCGCAGCGCGCCGTCGCAAGCAGGATCGGTATCCGGACCAGTGGCATGTCGGCGGGCGCGAGCGCCAGCGCCGCGTAGAAGTCCTCGATGGCCTCGGCGCGACCCAGATTGACCTTGAAGTGCCCACGATCTTCGAGCAGGCGGGCCGCCCGGACCGGCTGCGCCGCCGAGTCCAGCTCTCTCAGCGCCGAGCTGGCCAGCGCGATTCCGCGCTCGAATTCCCCGGCGTCATGCGCCGCGCAGGTCGCCTCCTCCAGGACGCGCACGTGGTCGGCGCTGATTCGGTCGGTCGCGTCCGGCACCTGGTCCCACAGCTCAAGGACCCGGGCAAGCAGGGCAAGCCGCTCGGCCGGCGCGACCGCCTTGCCCGCCTGCGCCGCCGCCTGCCAGGCGGCGATCAGCGCCCAGACCGAATCGTGCGCGGAGTGCCAGTGGTGCGCCATTTCCACCGCGGCGCGGCCCGGCGGCACCAGGGCCGGATCGGCGTCGATGGCCTCGGCAAACCGGCTGTGCAGCCGGCTGTGCTCCCCGGGCAACAGGTCCTCGTGCACGGCCTCGCGGATCAGCTCGTGCCGGAACGCATAGCCGTCGGCCGTCGCGCGCAGCACGTTGGCGACCACCGCGGGACGCAGCGCACGGGTGAGCTCGCCGTCGTCAAGCCCGGTCACCGCGGCGAGCAGCGCGTGCCCGTTCGTCCCGCCGCCCGTGCTGGCGACCCGCAGCACCTCCTGGGTGTCCTCGGGCAGCCTGCGCACGCTGGCCAGCAGCAGGTCCCGCAGGGATTCGGGCAGCTCGGAAGTCAGCTCGCCGTCGCAGCCCAGCAGTGCCTCGACGAACAGCGGGTTGCCCTCGGAGCGGTGATACAGCGTGTCGGCCAGGTCGCCCCCCGGCGACCGCCCGAGAATGCGCAGCGCGAGCTCGGCGGTGTCCTGCCTGCCGAGCCTCGTCAGCTCGGCCCGCTCTACCCAGTCGATCCGGCCGAGCGCGGCAAGCAGCGGACGCAGCGGATGGGTACGGTGCAGCTCGTCCGAGCGGAACGTCACCACGATCAGCAGCCCGCTGATGGCCCGCTGGTTTCCGACGAGAAAGGTCAGCAGGTCCCGGCTGGACCGGTCGGCCCAGTGCGCGTCCTCGATCACCAGGACCACCGGCGAGATCCTGGCTAGGTGCTCAAGCGCGCTGAGCGCCTCCTCGAACAGCCGTGCCCGCGCCTCCCCCGGATCGCCGCCGGTGTCCGGCTCGCCGAGCTCGGGCAGCAGCCGGGCCAGCTCCCGTGTGGTCCGGCCGGGCAGCATCGCGGTCAGCGCGTCCGCGCCCATCTCGTGTACCAGGTCGCGCAGCACGGCGGTAAACGGCGCGAACGGCAACCCGTCGGTCCCCAGCTCCAGGCAGCCCCCGGTGAGCACTCGGGCCCCCGCGGATGCGGCCCTGCTGCCGAACTCGCCGACCAGCCTCGACTTGCCGACGCCCGCCTCCCCGCCGAGCAGCACCGTGGACGGCCCGCCCTGGCGGACGCTGTCGAAAGCGGCCTCCAGGGCGGCCATCTGCTCGTCCCGCCCGACCAGGACGGGGCTTGACGCTCGCCCGCTCATCTCTGCCGTCAGCATCTCACGCGGGTCTGACATTCCGGCGAGCTCACCGGCCGCGGCCGGTGAGCCCGACGATGGACGGGCGAGACGCGGGGTGGTCATGACCGCCTCAGGCGGCGCGGCGGGCGGCCGGCACTCGTCCCAGCTGACCGGCCGGCGAGCCATCCACCGGAGTTACGCGGAACGAGCCGTCCACGTAGTCGGGGATGGCGGGAATGTCGAACCCGTCCGCCTCGTCAAGCACGCTTCCGCGCCGCCTGGCCCGCTGCACCCGGCTCGCCGTCCGGGCCAGCATGGCCTCGTGCGCCCGCGCCCGCATCTCACGGCCGCGCTGAGAGGTCAGTTCACGGAGAATCTCGGGATGCATGGCTCCTCCTCGGCCCCCGGGGAGCCTCTGCTGGTTCCCTACATCCTCAAGATTCGCCGTAAGGTCCCGCCCCCCGCATCGGACGAATTCCCTATCTTGACCCGCCAGGAAGCCTTAGACCGGACCCCGCAAACGAGCCACCCCCTAAGCCGTCTTAGCCCAGGTCAGAGCCACCCCACAAGCGACCACCCCGCCGCCCCGGCCTCGCCCACCGGCCTAGCCCCCCGGCCTCGCCCCCCGGCCTCGCCCCCCGGCCTCGCCCGCACCCCGCGCCCCAACGAGAGGCGCACCATCCACCCCACAGGCGGCAATTCGCCCCAATCGCCCCGCGCCGTACGGCGTGGATGTCTCAGCCACGGGGCGGAACCGAGGTGCCTACCACGTTCGCAGCGGCGGCGCAAGGGAGCTATCTGCCGTACTTGGCGGATGCTAAGACCCGTACCACAAACGGGTGTTAGCAGGCCTGTGCGCTGTCCTCGCCGCCCCTAATATACCCAGTATGCTACTGACTAACGAGCTGAGATGAGCGTCCGGCACGCCTTGCTGGCGCTGCTGAGCGAGGGACCCAAGTACGGCCTTCAGCTGCGTGAGGAGTTCGAGGCGCGGACGGGAGAGGTCTGGCCGCTGAACGTCGGCCAGGTCTACACGACCCTGCAGCGACTGGAGCGCGACGGGCTGGTCGAGTCCGACGAGTCCGATTCGGCAGGGTCCCAGAAAGGCTTCCGGATCACGCAAGCCGGCCAGCAGGAGCTGGCGGCCTGGCTGCGCACGCCGTCGGACATCGCGTCCCCGCCGCGGGACGAGCTGGTGATGAAGATCCTTGTGGCGCTGCGGGTCCCGGGGACCGATGTGCGAGAAGTGATCCAGGTGCACCGCAGGTACCTGGTGGAACTGATGCAGCAGTGGACGCGGATCAAGGAGGCCGAAGCCGAGGCTGACCTGAGCCTCGCGCTCGTCGTCGACGCCGAACTGTTCCGGCTCGACGCCGTTGTCCGCTGGCTGGACGACGCGGACGGCCGCATCAGGCGGGCCGGCGCCGACCTGCCAGGAAAACCAACCCCGCCGCGGGCGCACGGGGATTCGCCGAGCCTGCCACCGGACCTGCAGCCGGACCTGCGACCGGACCAGCGACCGGACCTGCGGCCGAGCCTGCGACTTCGAGTGGGAGTGAGGAAGAGATGAGCGTGCTGGAAATGCGCGGCGTGTCACGCGTCTACGGCCAGGGGGCCGCCGAGGTGCACGCGCTGACGGACATCAACCTGGACGTCGAGGCCGGGTCGATGGTCGCGGTGATGGGCCCGAGCGGCTCGGGCAAGTCCACGCTGCTGACCATCGCGGGCAGCCTGGAGGAGCCCAGCAGCGGAGAGGTGATAGTCGCGGGCGCGGAGCTGACCAAGATGCCGCGCAACGCGAAGGCCAGGCTCCGGCGCCGCTGCATCGGGTTCGTGTTCCAGGACTACAACCTGCTGCCCGGGCTCACCGCGGCGGAGAACGTGACCTTGCCGCTCGAACTCGACGGCATGCCCGCCCGTAAGGCCAGGGTCAAAGGCCTGACCGCCCTCGACGAGCTCGGCCTCGGCGAGCGGGCGTCGAGTTTTCCCGATCAGCTGTCCGGCGGCGAGCGGCAGCGGGTGGCGATCGCCCGTGCCGTGGTCGGCGAACGGCGCCTGCTGCTCGCCGACGAGCCGTCAGGCGCGCTCGACTCGGCCAACGGCGAGGCGGTCATGCGCCTGATCCACGCCGCCTGCAAGCGTGGCGTGGCCGCGGTCGTGGTGACCCACGACGCGCAGCTGGCCTCGTGGGCGGACCGGGTGGTCTTCCTGCGCGACGGCCGGGTGACCGACCGCACCGCCCCGCCTCGGGGTCCGGAGTCCCTGCTCGAGCCGGAGCAGGTTCAATGAACACCGCCGTACTGGAAAAGCCGACGCAACCGCGGGCAGCCGGCGGGGGCCTGCCCGCGCGCCGCGCGGTCATCCGCTGGGGCTGGCGGCTGTTCCGCCGCGAGTGGCGCCAGCAGCTGCTTGTCCTGGCCCTCATCGTGGTGGCGGTGGGCGCCGTCGTGGTCGGGGCGGCGGTGGCCACCAACACCCCGCCGGCGATCAACGCGGGCTTCGGCACCGCCGACGACCAAGCCACCTACCCCGGGCCCGACCCGCACCTGGGCGCCCAGGTCGCCGCGCTGGAGCACCGCTTCGGCCGCGTCGACGTTATCGAGAACCAGGCGCTCACCGTCCCCGGCTCGATCGAGAGCTACGACCTGCGCGCCCAGAACCCGGACGGCCCGTTCGGCCGGCCGATGCTCTCCCTGCTCAGCGGGCACTACCCCACCACGGCGAACCAGGTGGCGCTGACGCCGACGCTGGCGGCGGACTTCGGCGTCACCGTCGGCGACCTATGGCACGAGGGCGGAACGACGCGCCGAGTAGTCGGCATCGTGCAGAACCCGCAGAGCCTGCTGGACGAGTTCGCCCTGGTCATACCCGGCCAGGTCAAGACACCGACGCTGACCACGGTCCTGTTCGACGCGCCGGGAATCCGCCCGAGCTCGATCGGGCCGAACGTGCAGACCCCGCAGTCCCAGGCCGCGAGCAACCCGCTGAACCCGACGACGATCGTGCTCGCGCTGGCCACGATCGGCATGCTCCTCATCGCCCTGGTGTCGGTGGGCGGCTTCACCGTGCTGGCGCAACGCAGGCTGCGCGCGCTCGGCATGCTCGGCGCGCTTGGCGCCACGGACCGCAACGTCCGCCTGGTCGTGCGGGCCAACGGGCTCGTCGTAGGCGTGGTCGGCGCCGTAACCGGCCTGGTGATCGGCCTGGCCGTCTGGCTGGCCTACCGGCCGAGCGTGCAGGCCAGCGCGCATCACGAAATCCGGCCGTTCGTGCTGCCGTGGGTGGTGATCGGCCCGGCCATGGCCCTGGCGGTGCTCGCCACGTACTTCGCCGCCTCGCGGCCGGCCCGCGCCGTCACCAGGCTGTCGATCGTGGCCGCCCTGTCCGGCCGGCCCGCGCCGCCCAAGCAGGTCCACCGCTCGGCGATACCCGGCATCGTCTTCGCCGTGATCGGGGCGCTGGCGCTGTGGTACGCGGGCAAGCAGAACAGTGGCGGCGGCGCGCTCTATCTCGTCGGGGGCCTGGTCGCGCTGATCGTCGCGGTCATCATGCTGTCCCCGCTGTGCCTGGCCGCGCTGGCCAAGCTGGCCGGCAGCACACCGATCGCGGCCCGGCTGGCGCTGCGGGACCTGGGCCGGTACCGGGCCCGCTCGGGCTCGGCGCTGTCGGCCATCAGCCTCGGCGTGATGATCGCGGCCCTGGTCTGCATTCTTACCGCGGGCCGGTACGGCAACGTCCTTGACTACGCCGGTCCCAACGTCACAAGCAGCCAGCTCATCGTCTACACCGTCGGCTACCAGGGCGGCGGCCCGGGCAACAACAGTCCGGCGGTCAACCCCAGCATGGCGGTCCAGACCGCCACCGCGAACGGCATTGCCGCGGCGCTGGGAAGCCACCAGGCCATCGCGCTGGAAAACACCAGCGCCAGCCTCCAGCACGCCGCGGCCGGCCGCCAGTGGTCCGGGCCGGTATACCTCGCAACCCCGCAACTGCTTGCCGCCTTCGGGATCAAGGCCTCCCAGCTCGATCCCACGGCCGACATCCTGTCCATGCGGCCCGGACTGTCCGGCATCTCCAAGATGCAGCTCGTCGACGGAGGCTCCAACGGCCCCGGTGGCGGCCCAGGTAACGGCCCGAGCCAGAGCAACGGACACGCGGGCTACCCCTGCCCGCCCGGCGAGTGCCTCGCCAACCCGGTGATCGAGGAGGTCGGCGCCCTCCCGTCCGGCACCTCGGCACCGAACACGGTGATCACCGAGTACGCCGTGCACAAGCTCGGCCTGCACCCGGCCATCGCCGGATGGCTCATCCTGACCCCGCATCCGCTCACCGCCTCGCAGATCAGCAGCGCCAGGGTCACCGCGGCGGCCAAGGGGATGACGATCGAGACCAGGAACAGCCAGCCGGCCTCGTCGGACATCATCAACTGGGCCACCGTGTTCGGCATCGTCCTGGCCCTGGGCATCCTGGGCATGAGCGTCGGACTGATCCGCAGCGAGACCGCCAGCGACCTGCGCACCCTGACCGCCACCGGGGCGGGCGGCCTGACCCGCCGCACGCTCACCGCGGTCACCGCCGCAGCCCTCGGCTTCACCGGCGCGGTGCTCGGCACGCTGGCCGCCTATGTCGGCGCGATCGCCTACTCCTCCGACAACAGGCTCGACGGCCTCTCCGAGCTGGCCAGCATCCCGACTACCAACCTGCTCATCATCCTGATCGGCATGCCGCTCGTCGCCGCGGCGGCCGGCTGGCTGGTCGCGGGCCGCGAGCCGCCGATCATATCCAGGCAGCCGCTGGAGTAAGGGCACCCCAAGGAAGCCCGGCCCGGACCTAACCGCGCAGGTCCGGGCCGGGCTGGTTGCCCTTCCGCTCGAGGATCTCGGCGGCGCCGCGGACCACGCAGCGCAGCGGGTCGTCGACGACCATGGCGGCGATGCCCGCGGTGGTCTCGATCCTGGCGGCCAGGCCCGGCAGCAGCGCGCCGCCGCCGGCCAGCCGGATCTTGCCCCGTACCACGTCCTCGGCGATGCCGGCCGGGATGTCGGAGAGCATCTCGTGCACGGTGGAGGCGATGGACGCCACGATCGGCTCGAGCGCCGCCGCGACCAGGCCGCCCGGCACATACTCAGAACGCGGCGTGCGCTGCGCCACGTCAAGCCCCACGGCCTCCGCCCAGCCCTCGGCGCCGCCGGTGACGCCGAGGCTGGTCTTGAGCTGCCTGGCGGCGCGCTGGCTGATGATCAGGCCGAGCTCGTTCCGCACCGTCTGCAGGATCGCCTCGTCCATGGCGTTGCCCGCCTTGCGCAGCGACCGCGCCCTGACGACCCGCCAGCCGGCCACCGCGGCCACCTCGGTGGTCCCGCCGCCGATGTCCACGACGAACCCGCCGGCCCCGCCGGTCAGGTCGAAGCCCGCGCCCGCCGCGGCGGCGACCGGCTCGTCGATCAGCCGCACGTGGTACCTGGGGCGGCGCACGGCAAGCGCGGCCACGATCGACCGGCGTTCCACCACCGTGGCGCCGCTCGGCACGCAGACCAGGGCGTTCGGCCGCACCAGGCTGAACCGGTGCCGGGTCTTGCGCAAGAACTCGTGCAGCAGCGCCGCGGTCGCGTCCAGGTCGGCGATGACCCCGTCGCGCAGCGGGTGGATCACCTCGATGTCCTGCGGTTCCTTGTCCGCCAGCGCGTCGGCCGCCGAACCCACGGCGGCGACCTTGCCTACGGCCGTATCGATGGCGATCGCAGTAGGCTCCTCGAGCACGATGCCACGGCCTGCCACCCAGACGAGCGTGTTCACCGTGCCGAGGTCGATCGCCACGCTACTTCGGAAGCGCATACCCGTGCCCCTTTACCCAACGTGACCCCAGCTATGTCCAAGTATGTCGGACAAGACCGGCGTGACGGGCGCTAAGCGTACTGCCCGAGGCCGCGACCAGGCGACTCGCCGGGCGGTGATGTTCGATTGTGATCAATGAATGCGGTGATGAGTGTTAAGGTCATCGGGCCGACTGCGGGAGGGAGTCGTCGATGCGCGTGGCCAGGCTGGTAGGGGTGACGATCGGTACGTGCGGGCTGGCCGCCGCTGCCGTCGCCGCGGTCTGTGTGCCCGGACCCCGCGGGTCGATCCCGGTTTCGGCCCCAGCCCACTCTGCGGCCGCCTCCCATGTTCCGGCCGCCCACGTCCCGGCCGCCGCCGATGCTGCGGCCGCCGCCAAGGCCCTGGCCGGCGTCGTCGTCCGCCCGGGCATGATCCGCCTGGGCCGCGCCCAGGCCGGTCCGCCCACCACGGCCGACTGTGAAAAAGATTACAAGGTCGCGTGCTACGAACCGGCCCAAATCCGGCAGGCGTACGACCTGCCCGCGCTGTACGCCAAGGGCGTGACCGGCAAGGGCGCCACGATCGTCATCGTCGACTCGTTCGGCTCGCCGACGATCGCCAGCGACCTCAGCGCCTTCGACAAGACGTTCGGCCTGCCCGCGCCGCCGTCGTTCAAGATCATCGCGCCGGCCGGCAAGATACCGGCCTTCGACCCGGCCAACTCCGACATGGTCGGCTGGGCCGGCGAGACCACGCTGGACGTGGAGTACGCGCACACGGTCGCGCCGGGCGCCAACATCCTGCTGGTCGAGACGCCGGTCTCGGAGACCGAGGGAACGGCGGGCTTCCCGCAGATCGTCGCCGCCGAGCAGTACGTCCTCAAGCACTACAAGGTGGACGTGATCAGCCAGAGCTTCAGCGCGACCGAGCAGACCTTCCCCAACGCTATCGCCGTCAGTGACCTGCGCGCCGCCTACATCGCCGCCGACAACGACAAGGTCACCGTGCTCACCGCGTCGGGCGACAGCGGTGCCGCCGACGTCGGCCTGGACCAGACCACCTACTACCTGCACCCGGTGACGTCCTGGCCGGACAGCGACCCGCTCGTGACCGGCGTGGGCGGAACGCAGCTGCACTTCAACGCCGCGGGCAAGCCCACCGCGCCGAGCGTGTGGAACGACACCTACAACAAGATCACCAACGAGTTCGCCGACGGCAACTCCGGCCCGAACCCGCTGGCCAGCGGCGGCGGCCTGTCTATCTACTTCGCCCGGCCGAGCTACCAGAACGGGGTGAAGAACGTCGTCGGCAACCACCGCGGCGTGCCCGACATCTCGATGAGCGCGTCCTGCAACGGCTCGGTGGACATCTACAGCACCTACCCGGGCGCGCCCTCGGGCTGGTCCCCGTCCTGCGGCACCAGCGAGGCCACGCCGCTGTTCGCCGGGATCGTCGCGCTGGCCGCCCAGGTGGCCGGGCACTCGCTCGGGCTGATCAACCCGGCCCTGTACCAGCTGTCGGCGAAGAACGCGCCGGGCATCGTCCAGGTCACCTCGGGGAACAACACGGTGTCGTTCGACCAGGACGGCCGCGAGCACACGGTCACCGGGTTCGCCGCCCGGCACGGCTACAGCCTGGCCGCGGGCGTCGGCACCGTGAACGCGCTGTACTTCGTCCCCGAGCTCGCCGCCCTGGCCGGCGGCTAGCAGCCCCGCCGCCGCCCGACCCGCCCGCCGCTGCCCGACCCGTCCAACCCGTCCAACCCTCCCGGCACCTCCCCACCTCGAGACACACCCACCCCGTTCTTCACAAAACGCAAATGTAGTCACTACTATTAGTCACGAGCCCTGCGCTCCAGGTCAGGAATGATCCTCGCCCGGCTGGGCAGAGGATGCAGGACGTTCGCCGCGAGCAGGCGCAGGAGGGCAAGGTATGTGGCGGAAGAGCAAGACCAAGTCGGCCGGGAAGCTGGCCGCTCTTGGGTTGCTGCAGGACGCGATGGGCCGGGTCGAGCAGGAGCGCGCCGCAGCCGAGGGCCAGGAGATCCTGCAACGGCAGGTACCCTCGCAGCAGGGCCCGCCCCGCGACCGCCAGGGTCCGCCCGGCGACCGCCAGGACGCGCTCCACGATCACCAGAAGCAGGGGCCGTCCCGCGAGGCGTCGACCACCGGCACCGGCGGCGCGGGCCGGTAACGGCCACCACCGCCCGTTCGGCAGAAGGATTGTTTTTTACTAATGTGAATCTGCAGCGGACATTCAGCTACTCATCAGATTGATAGTGCTCACTGTAGGGAGCACGACCGGCCGGGGTCCGCCTGGCCGGCCGGTCGCCTGCCAGCCAACCGGACGCCCAACCGAAGGCGTGATTGAAGATGCAGGACTACAGCGGCTACGGCCAGCCGCCTTTCGGGTCAACCTCGCCCCTGCCTCCGATGCCTCCCATGCCGCCGCCGCCGCGTCGCCGGGCGGGCTTCCTGAGTTACCTGGTCGTGGCGGTGGTGGCCGGGGCGCTTGGGGCCGGCTCTGTGGTGGCCCTCTACCACCCCGCCTCGAACACGTCGGCCGCGGCGCCCCAGCCGAGCACGACCCCGACGGCGCCCACGACGTTGCCGAGCACCGCGATACCGCAGCCGAGCAGCGGCGGCGTCGCGGGCAACGCCAGCCAGACGGCGATCCTCAGCAAGGTCGAGCCGGGCCTGGTCATCATCAACACCACGCTGCAGTACAACAGCGAGCAGGCGGCGGGCACCGGCATGGTGATCAACCAAGACGGCCTGGTGCTGACGAACAACCACGTGATCGAGGACTCCACCAGCATCACCGCGACCGACCTGGGGAACGGCCGCAGGTACACCGCGAAGATCATCGGCTATGACGAGACCGGCGACGTGGCCCTGATCAAGCTGCAGAACGCATCCGGCCTTCGCACCGTCCCGGTCGGCGACTCCAATACGGTCAAGACCGGCGCCTCGGTGCTCGCGATGGGCAACGCCGAGGGCCAGGGCGCCATCGTCCCCGCGGCCGGCTCGGTGACCGGGCTGGACCAGACCATCACCGCGAGCGACTCGGGCGGCTCGATCACCTCGGAGACCCTGCACGGCATGATCCAGACCGACGCGAACGTCGTCTCCGGTGACTCCGGCGGCCCGCTTGCCGACGCCTCCGGCCAGGTCATCGGCATGGACACCGCGGGCAGCGGCGGGAACTTCCCGGACAGCCAGTCCTCGGAAGGGTACGCGATCCCGATCGACACGGCCCTGTCGATCGCCAGGCAGATCGCCGCCGGCCAGGCCAGCTCGACGATCATGCTGGGCTACCCGGCCTTCATGGGGATCTACATCGCGCCCGGCACGAGCAGCGCCGACCCGATGCAGCAGGCGGAGGAGGAAGAGCAGAACGGCGGCCTCGGCGGCGGGTTCGGCGGGTTCGGCGGCACGCCCGCCTGCTACACCGACGACAGCGGCCTGAGCGCGCCTGAGCAGATCGCCAACGTCAGCTCGGGCACCCTGATCATCGGGGTGATCTGCAACAGCCCGGCCCAGTCGATCGGCCTGACCGGAGGCTCCGTGATCACCGCGGTGAACGGCCAGGCGGTTGGCTCGCCGAGCTCGCTGACCGCGATCGTGTCCAAGTACCGGCCCGGCCAGAGCATCCAGGTCACCTGGGTCACCCCGGACAACCAGCGCGAGACCCGCACCCTGGCCCTCATCTCCGGCCCGCCCCTGTAGCCCCCCCAGAACCAAAAAACAAAAGATAATTAAGCCGAACGGGCCGTGGTACCTCCCCAGCGACCGCACCCAGCCCCGGCTGGCGGTCACCCCAGCCCCGGACAAGCCGTGGTCTCCCGCCGCGCGCGCTCCCTCGTCGGCGCGTGGCGGGCAGCCTCACCCCCAGCCTCATCATTCACTATGGTCCCTCAGTCACCGGCGCTGGGTCCGCCTCGGCTAGCCGGCGGGCCTGGTCTTGATGGAGACGTGGCCCATGGCCGCCTGCGCGGTGGCCACCGCCTGCGCGGGGGTCGCCCCCTCGGCCCGTATCGCCAGCACCCGGTCGAACGAGCTGTGCAGCGCCGTGACCTGGTCGCCCACCTTGACCCTGATCCAGCAGCTGTGCACGCCGGGCACGGCGAGCGCGTCCTCGCGGCCGTCGACGCTCTCCACTTCCCCGGCCGCCTCTCCGGGCGGCAGGCCCGCCATCCAGGATGCCGCGTACCGCTCCGCGGGCGGCTGCGGGGCCGGGTCCCGGTCCAGCATCATGTCGAGGAACGCGCCGTTGGCGTCGTAGCCGGAGGCGATCTCGATCAGCTCGATGATCCCGCCGCCCGCCATCCGGCCGGCGCATTCCATCAGGTAGGGCACGCCGTCCTGCACCCGCCACTCGCAGTGCGTCCACCCGCTGTCCATTCCCACCGCCTCGAGCACGCGAACGGTCTGCGCAAGCAGCAGGTCGCGCAGGCCGGCCGGAATGTCGGCCGGGTACACGTGCGCCTGCTCCACCGGGCGCGGGCCGTCGAACAGCAGCGTCCTCGTGACGCCGCCGAACGCCATCTGGCCGGAGCGGAACATCATCTCCACGCTGAACTCCTCGCCGCGGACGTACCGCTCGGCGAGCATCCGCAGCGGCAGCGGGCGATCGGGCATGAAGACGCCCTCTTCCTGCTCCATGCAGTCCAGCCAGGCCCGGTCGGTCTCGCCGGGCGATCCGATGATCTTGGTGCCGATCGCCGCCTGCCGGTTGGCCGGCTTGAGCACGATCGGGCCGCCGATCCGCGCCATGAACGCCCTGACCTCGGCCGGCCCGGTCACCGGGACCGACTCAGGATTGGCCACCCCCGCGGCCCTCGTGACCCGGCGGAGCAGGTCCTTGTCCCGCAGCGCCCGCGCGGCCCCGTACCCGGCGCCGCGGACGCCGTACCGTTCGGCCAGCCGAGCCGCGAACGGCACGCCGTAGTCGGTCACCGGCAGGATCCCGGCCGGCCGGCGCTGCCTGTTGGCGTTGTAGAAGGCGTCGGCGGCGCTCTCGATCTCGTACAGCTCCCACCCGATCAGCTCGCGCAGCGTCGCTATGCCGGCCGAGTTGGCCACGGCCTCGCGCTTGCGCAGCACGTCCGGCTCGTCGATGAACACCACCGAGTCGTCGGGCAGGTACTGGCCAAGGCCGCGCAGCCCGCCCGGCGTGAAGCCGATGAAGATGACCGATCCGTCGTTGTCCCCCGCGACCCCTACGTTGCCCATGACGCCTGGCCGCCTCTCTTTGCTTAGCTCGATGATTCGGCGCTGCTCGGAGCCGCCCGCGTCACGCCGCCCTGTTCCACCCCGGCCGGGATGTCCGCGTCGGAAAGCGGCATGTCGGGAGGCGGCATCTCGGCTGAATCGGGCTGGGCTGATTCGGGCTGGGCCGATTCCGGCTGGCCGGCCGGACCTGCCGCCTGGACGGCGGGCTTGTCCTGCCGCAGCGACCAGATGCCCGGCAGGGTGATGACCGCGCCGAGGATCGCGCAGACCAGCCAGACGCCCTTGCCGATGTGGGTCCACAGCAGCACCCCGGCCACCGGGCCGATCGCGTACCCGAGCTGGAACGCGCCGTTGGCCATGCCGATGTAGCGCGCCTTGGCGCCCGGCGGGGCGACCCGGACCGGGTGGGCGAAGGCCGCCGGGCCGCCGATCAGCTGGCCCGCGCAGCCGATCAGCATCGCGATGAACAGCACGACGAGTCCGCCTGGCAGCCCGAACGAGCCGCGGCCGATCCACAGCAGCACCCATCCGCTCATCACCGCCAGCCAGATCGGCCAGGTCTGGGTCCGCTTGGTGACGTTGAGCTGCAGGACGACCCCGAGCGTGGCGGACACCGCGGTGAGCGATGCGTAGGCCCAGGTCGGGTAGTGCTCGGCCTTCAGCATCAGCGGCAGGACCGCGAAGAACTGGATGTGCACGAGCCCGTTGCACAGCATGAGCAGCAGGTAGACCAGGTACCTGCGGTCCCGCAGGAAGACCAGGTAGCTGAACTTGCCCTGCCCCGCCGCGGCGGGCTGCCCGGTGGCCTTCTCGGTGTCCCTGGTGAGCTGCGCGGCGCGCAGCACGAACGCGGCGATGGCGCAGTAGAGCACGGACGTGGCGGCGTCCGCCCAGAAGAGCAGGTCCCAGGAGACCGTGCTGACCGCCGCGCCGACGAGCGGCGCCACCGCCAGGCCGCCGTTGATCACGGACCGGCGCATGGCCTGCATCATGACCTGGCGGCCGGAGGGAACGAGCTCGAACAGCAGCGCGGCCGAGGCGGTCGACGAGGACCGCGCCCCGGCGCCCGACAGCGCCGCCGCCGTGTAGATGAGCGGCAGGCTGTGCAGCAGCGTGAGGGAGAAGGTGAACAGGCCGGCCGCGCCCATCGCCACCACGATCGTCCAGCGTGGCCCGAGCCGGTCGGCCATCGCGCCGCCGCCGAACGTCCCGGCAATCGAGCCCACCGCATAGCAGCCGAGCGCGAAGCCGGCCTGCGCCACGGTGAAACCGCGCGCGGTCAGGAAGAGCACGAGAAATAGCTGGACAAACGCGCCGACCTGATTGATAAAGATGCCCAGCAGCACCACGTGCGCGCTAAACGGCGTCTCCCGCACCATCTGCAGGATACCCGGGGGAGCGTCCGGGCCTGCCGCGGCACGGTGCCATTTCGGCAATGGCATCAGCCTGTGCAGCCCCTTTCCGTGGCAGGCGAAACAGGGACTATTCCGCGCCGTGCGGGCGGCTCTGGCTTTCCCTTAGCGCGTTGCCGTCACGGTATCAAACCGCAATGAACGCGACAATATAGCCAGGCTAACGAAATTCACCATGCGCGGTTTGCGAAAAAGCGGCGAACTAACG
>JASHTQ010000011.1 GCA_030040475.1 Streptosporangiaceae bacterium | reverse complement strand
CCCGCGGCCTCCGTCCGCGCCGCGCTGCGTTCTGCCGCCGCCCGGGCGATCGGCTGACCCTGCGCGGAAGAGCCGGCGAGGCTCAGCCGCGGCGGCGGGCGATCTCCTCGCTGAGCGCGGGCACGACCTTGAACAGGTCGCCGACGATCCCGAAGTCGGCCAGGTCGAAGATCGGGGCCTCCGGGTCCTTGTTGATCGCGGCGATGACCTTGGAGGTCTGCATGCCGGCCCGGTGCTGGATCGCGCCGGAGATGCCGATCGCGAGGTAGAGCTGCGGGGAAACCGTCTTGCCCGTCTGGCCCACCTGGTTGCTGTGCGGGTACCAGCCGGCGTCGACGGCCGCGCGGGAGGCGCCGACCGCGGCGCCGAGCAGGTCGGCGACCCCCTCGATCAGGGCGAAGTGCTGACCGTCACCCAGGCCGCGCCCGCCGGAGACGACGATCGATGCCTCGGTCAGCTCCGGCCGTCCGGAAGCCTCCCGAACGGTGCGGTCGGTGATCGTCGTGCCCGCCGCGGCGGCGGAAAGCTCGGCGGCGACCTCGTGCACGGCCGGCTCGGCGGGGTTCTGCTCGGGCGTGGTGGCGTTCGGCTTGACCGCGAGGACGGGCACGCCGGAGGTGACCGCTGACGTCACCGTGAAGGAGGCGGCAAACGCCGACTGGGTGGCGATCACCGCGTGGCCAGAACCCGGATCACCGGCCTCGACGTCGATCGCGTCGCTGATGAAACCCGAGTCGAGCCGCAGCGCGAGCCTGGCCCCGATCTCCTTGCCCTCGGGGCTCGCCGTCAGCAGCACCGCGGCCAGGTCGTCAACCTGCCGGGCGATCTGCTCAAGCGCATCGACCTTCGGCACCACAAGGTGGTCGAGAACTCGCGGGTCCGGCACCAGGTAGACCTCGGCGGCACCGTATTCGGCCAGCGCCGGGACGGCCTGGCCAGAGTCGGGCCCGAATACCACCGCGGCAGGCGAGCCAATCCGGCGCGCCAGCGTCAGCAGCTCGAGCGTGGGCTTGGGCGCCGACCCGTCCACTGCATCGACGACCACGAGGACTACGGGCATGGGACTCCTTCTTGCTGGGCCTTCTTGGTGGGCCTTCTTGCCGGGCCGGTTGGCGGGCTCGGGCCGGCCGCGACAGGCGAGGTTAGATGAAGCGCTGGGCGGCGAGGAAGTCGGCCAGCGCCTTGCCGCCGTCGCCGTCGTCCTTGACGAGCTGCCCGGCGGACCTGGCCGGGCGGCGGGTCGTCGAAAGCACCGTGGTCCGGGCGCCGGCCAGGCCGACAAGCGCCGGGTCGATGCCGAGATCGGCCAGGCTCAAGGTCTCGACCGGCTTCTTCTTCGCCGCCATGATCCCCTTGAACGACGGGTACCTGGCCTCGCCTGTCCGGTCGGTCACGCTCACGATGGCCGGCAGCCGCGCGGTCACGGTCTCGGAGCTGGTGTCGGAGTCGCGGAGGATCTCCACCTCGTCGCCGCTGACCGACAGCCGGCCGGCGAAGGTCACCTGCGGGACCCCCAGTCGTTCGGCCAGCAGGGCCGGCACCACGCCCATCCCCGCGTCCGTCGACGCCATCCCGGTCACCACCAGGTCGAAACCGGTCCGCTTGATCGCCTCGGCCAGCACCAGCGACGTCGCGAACGCGTCAGATCCATGCAGCGCATCGTCCCGGACGTGCACGGCCCCGTCGCCGCCCATCGACAGCGCCTTCCGCAGCGCGTCGGCGGCGCCGTCCGGTCCCATCGTCAGGTAGACCAGCTCCCAGCCGGCGGAAGACTCCTGGACCTGCAGCGCCTGCTCGGCGGCGTGCTCGTCCAGCTCCGACAGCCTGCCCGGCACCCCGGCGCGGTCGACGGTGCCGTCGGGCAGGAAGCCGCGATCGGACGTGAGGTCGGGGGTGTACTTAACGAGAACGACGATCTTCGGCAACGAACACCTCGGCCAAGTCTAGGTGCGGACGAGCAATTATTTGAATTATATCAAATTACCCAAGCCCGCGAGGCCCGGTCAATAGCCGCGGCGAGCCGTCCACGGCCGCCGCGCCCCGCATCGTGCCGCGCGGCCGGGGAGCCGGTCCCCGCAGGTCCAGCTGGAAGTCGGCCGCCATAGATGAGACGATAGTTCACATACAGTCGAAGCTTTGCCTCCGGAACGCAAGGCAGGGAGCCCGATGACAGCCGAGATCGGCGCCACCGCACCCAGCGCGCGCGCTGAGTGGTTCACCTCCGCCGGGCAGATATCCGGCCTGCTGCGCGGCGTCGGGTACCTGCCCGACGAGCACGTCTGCCGGGTGCTGCGGCTGGCCGATCAGCTCGGCAAGCCGGTCCTCGTCGAGGGCCCGACAGGGACGGGAAAGACGGAGCTGGCCAAGAGCACCGCGGCGATGGCCGGGGCCAGGCTGATCCGGCTGCAGTGCTACGAGGGCCTGGACGAGGGCAAGGCACTGTATGAGTGGAATTACTCCAAGCAGCTCCTGCGCATCCTGGCCGACAACGTGGGCACGGTGCGCCGTGCCGGGAGCTGGGCCGATCTGGAGTCCGGCATCTTCACCGAGGACTTCCTGCTGCCCCGGCCGCTGCTCAACGCGATCCGGGCGGCCGAGCCTGTCGTCTTGCTGATCGACGAGGTCGACCGGCTCGACATCGAGGCCGAGGCGCTGCTGCTGGAGATCTTGTCGGAGTACCAGGTCTCCATCCCGGAGATCGGCACGGTGTCGGGCCACCAGATACCCATGGTGTTCCTCACCTCCAACAGTTCCAGGGACCTTTCCGAGGCGCTGCGGCGCAGGTGCCTGTATCTCTACATCGACTACCCGCCCGCCGAACGCGAGCGGGAGATCGTGCGGACGAGGGTGCCCGGGATCTCGGAGCATCTCGCCGAGCAGGTCGCGGCCATCGTGGCCTCGCTCCGCCGGCTCGATCTGCGCCAGCACCCGTCGGTGGCGCAGACCCTGGAGTGGGCCAAGACGCTGCTCTCGCTCGGAGCCGAGGACCTCGACGCGGGGCTGGTTGCCGACTCGCTGCGCCTCCTGCTCAGCTACCAGTCGGACATCGAGCTGGCCTCCTCGCAGCTGTCCCGCGGCCAGCTGCCCTGATGGGAGCTCGTCCGGTAAGGCGCGGCCGTCTCCAGGCGGTGGCGCGGCCTCAGCCGTCAAGGAAGCGCAGCACGGCCTGCATGCACCGCACGTCCGACGGCGTGCCGAAGTGATCCACCCCGCGCAGCGTGACCAACTGCGCGTCGGGCAGCGCGGCGACCAGCGGCTCGCCAGGCCCGGCCGGGTCCTTGTCGCCGAGCACGACGAGCACCGGGCACGAGATCCTGGCCAGGTCGCCGGCGGTCAGCGGCCGGCTCGGCCTGCGCAGGAAGGCGACAAGCGCGGCACGGTCGTTGCCCAGGCCGTCGGCCAGCCGGCGGAAGACCACGCCGTGAACGTTCTCCGGGTCCGGCTCGCCCTCCAGCGCGGCGATGATGGGACCCGCGCCGCTCGCGCCCGAGCCGGTGCCCGCGCCGCTCGCGCCAGAGCCGGTGCCCGGGTCGCTCCCGGCCGGGTCGCCGTCGGCAATGGCGCCCGCTCCGATGCCGAGCAGGGCCAGGCGCCGGAACCGCTCCGGCTCGGCGGCGGCCAGCCGCAGCAGCACGTGCGCCCCGGCCGAGAAGCCTACCGCGTCGACCAGTTCATGGCCGGCGATGTCCGCGGCCACCATGGCCTCCACCGACTCGTAGTCTGCCGGTGAGGTCGGCCGCGGCGCGCGGCCGTGCCCCAGCAGGTCGACGGCGACCGTCTCCCGGCCCGCGTCGGCCAGCAGGTCAAGCCAGCCGGGCTGCCGCCAGTTGTGCTCGGCCGAGGAGGCAAACCCGTGCACCAGCAGCACCGGATGCGCTTCCACGGTTCCCTCCTAACCCACCACGCCGTTAGCGGATCATGTCCCACCATGGTTCGGGACCCTGCCCGAGGTCTGGACAGGGTCCCGACGTCCTCTCGAGCCGCGGTCAGCCTCGCGGCAGCGCGACGGTCGCCGTGCCCGGCGCCATGACCTTCCCTGAGTCGTTGTCGGTCCAGATCTCCAGGTCCACGATCGTCTCGCCGTCTTCCTCGCGGATCGCGGTGACCTTGCCGTGCGCCGTCACGATCTGGCCCTTGGTGTTGGGCGACCGGAACTGGCAGCCGAGCCGGATGATCCGGCCGTCCACGCCGATCCACTGCCGCAGCAGCGCGTGCAGGTAAGACCACTGCAGGTTTCCCATGCCGAACGCGGTGGGATAGCCCGCCGCCTTGCCGGCCTCGTCATCCATGTGGATGTCCACGAACTCGCTGTTGACCGCCGCATACCGGTTCCAGTTATGCAGCCCGGTGGCACGCTGGAATTCCGGTATCTCCATGCCGACCGTCAACTCGCTTACGGTTGCCTGGCTCACTGCCAGCTCCCTTCCCGCCGGATCTGTCCTGACGCTCTCAGTAGCGAATCAGGGTCGACTTGGTTGCCTTGACTACCTCGTTGTTCTGGTTCGTCCACACGTCCTCCGACAGGGTGAAGAGCATCAGGCCGAGGCGGCCCTCCCGCTCGGAGTACCCGGCCAGGCTGCGTACCGACGTGATGACGTCGCCGGGCCGCATGCGGACCCCGTACTCGACCTCAGAACCGCCGTTGAGCTGGAACTTCAGCCCCGGACCCTCGATGCCGAGGGTTATCTCCGTCAGGTCGGGATTGTGGCCGACCGAAGCCTTCCTTGGTCCCTCCGAGGTCATCCAGGCAAACGGGTTGAACTCTTCCGGAGCCACGATCCCGCCATAGCGTGTCTGCGCGGCGTAGTCGGGGTCCCAGAACATCCGGGGCGGGTCCTCCGGGTAGTAGATCGCTATCGCCCACCGCCGGATATCCGAATCGGTGATCGGGAACGACGTGCTGCGGCTGAGCTCACCACCGATCGCGGCCTGCATCGCCGCCGAAATGTTGGTCTTTGCCATGTGCGGCTCCTTCTATGTTTCGTCCATTTTGATGTCAAGCGACGCTGATGCCCACCAGCTTCGTCTCCAGGTACTCGACGATGCCCTCCTGGCCGCCCTCGCGCCCGAGACCGCTCTCCTTCATCCCGCCGAACGGCGCCGCCGCCGAGGTCGGGTTGATGTCGTTCACCCCGACGATGGCGAACCGCAGCGCCTCGCTGACCCGGATCGCCCTGGAGATGTCCTTGGTGTAGAGGTACGCGGCGAGGCCGTAGTCCGTGTCGTTGGCCATCTTGATCACCTCGTCCTCGTCGTCGAAGATGATCACCGGCGCGATCGGGCCGAACGTCTCTTCCCGGTAGATCACCATCTCCGGCGTGACGTCGGTCAGCACGGTCGGGGCGAAGAAGGTGCCCGCGTCGTAGGCCTCCCCGGTCAGCCGCTGGCCGCCGCAGACGAGCGTCGCCCCCTTGCCGACCGCGTCGCTGACGTGCTCGTCCATCTTGGCCAGGGCGCCCTCGTCGATGAGCGGGCCGATCGTGACCCCGTCCTCCAGGCCGTTGCCGGCCTTCAGCCGGCCGACCCGCTCGGCCAGCACGGCAAGGAACGGCTCGGCGATCGACCGGTGCACGAAGATCCGGTTCGGGCAGATGCACGCCTGCCCGGTGTTGAGGAACTTCACCAGGGACGCCCCGCGGGCCGCGTGCGCGGGATCGGCGTCGGGGAACACGATGAACGGCGCGTGGCCGCCGAGCTCGAGCGAGACGCGCTTGATCGAGGCGGCCGCGCCCTGCGCCAGGTGCTTGCCGATCTCGGTGGAGCCGGTGAAGGTCAGCTTGCGCACGACCGGGTTGCTGACGAACTCATCGCCCACGATGCTGGCCCGCGCCGCGGTGACCAGGTTGACCACGCCGGGCGGCACGGCCACGTCGTTCAGGATGCGGAACACCTCGACCGCGCACAGCGGAGTCTGCTTGGCCGGCTTGAGCACCACCGTGCAGCCGGCTGCGAGCGCCGGCCCTATCTTCCTGGTGAGCATGGAGATCGGGTAGTTCCACGGCGTCACCGCGCCGACCACCCCCACCGCCTGGTGCATGACGAGAAAGCGCTGGTCGGCGCGGGAGGAGGGGATCGTGGACCCGTAGACGCGCTTGGCCTCCTCGGCGAACCAGATCAGGAAGTCGGCCGCGTACTGCACCTCGATCCGCGCCGTCCGCAGCGGCTTGCCCTGCTCGGTGGTCATCAGCCAGGCGAGCTCGTCGGCCCGCTCGAGCATCAGCCGGTGTGCCTCGTACAGGTAGCCGGCCCGCTCGTACGCGGTCCGGGCCGACCACGCGGGAAACGCCGCCTCCGCCGCGTTCACCGCGTCCTTGACGTCGTCCGTATCCGCCGCGCTGATCTGCGCCAGTACCTGCGACGTGGCGGGGTTGGTCACTGCAAACGTTCGGCCCGAGGCCGAGTGGCGCCATTTGCCGTCGATGTAGAGGGTCCCCGAACCAACCTCAGGTATTGCCATCTGGGCCTCCCACCGCTCCGGCAAATCATTTGGTAGTTGTACAAATATAGACTAAAGAACGCCATCTGTGCAGGCCTGTGCAGATCTGTGCAGTCCTGACCGTCTAGCCCCGACCTGCCCCCCTACTGCCCCCGGTCAGTCCCTTGCCATGATCAGCGTGCCCGCGTGACCGTGCACGGCCATCCCCTGGGCCAGGGAGATGCCGATCCGCGCGTCCGGGACCTGCCGGTCTCCGCACTCGCCGCGAAGCTGGCGTACGACCTCAATCGTGTGCATCCCGGACGGGTGAGTGCAGTGGCTGTTCGACAGCAGGCCGCCGTCGGTGTTGCACGGCATCGAGCCGCCGAGCCGGGTGTGGCCCTCCTTGAAGTACTCCGCGCCCTCGCCGAGCTGGCAGAACCCCATCTCCTCCAGGTCGCGCAGCATCGTGATCGTGAAGCAGTCGTAAAGCCCGGCCACGTCGATGTCGTCGCGGCTGACCCCGGCGATCGCGAACGCCATGTCGGCGGTCCGGCGCACCGCCTTGCCGTCCTGCGGGAACCACGGCACGTCGATCGTCGTGTAGGCGTCGGTGTAGGCCGCCTCGGCCCCGCCGAGCACCCAGACCGGCGGCTTGCGGCAGGACCGCGCGACAGAATCGGACGCGATGACGATCGCGTACCCGCCGTCGTTGTCGATGGCGCAGTCGAGCAGGTGCAGCGGGTCGGCGACCATCCGCGAGCTCACCACGTCCTCGACGGTGATCTCACCCCGCCGGCCCATGATCGAGGATGGGTTGAGCGTGGCGTGATAGCGGTGCGTCACCGCCACCTCGGCCAGGTCCTCGCTGGTGACCTTGAACTCGTGCATGTACCGCTGCGCCCACAGCGCATACCAGGTCGTGTAGTACCCGCCGACCGTCTGCCAGCTGAAGTCCTCCACCCGCGGCGCGCGATCCGGCACCCCCGTGCCGCGCGGCCCGAGCTGCCAGCCCGCCTTGCCCCAGAACAGCACGGCGACGTTGCACAGCCCCGCCGATATCGCCAGCGCGGCCTTGGCCAGCCCGCCCGAGGCCAGGCCGATGTCCATGAACGTGATGGGACGCTCGCCGAGCTGCTCTGCCCAGAACATGTGGGCGCTGGTCTCTCGGCCGTGCGGCGCCTGGTCCAGGGGTACCAGGCCGTCCACCGCGGCGGGGGTCAGCCCGGCGTCGCCCAGCGCCCCCTTGATGGCTTCAAGCTGCAGCGATATCCCGGTACGCTCCATGAACCTGGCCTGCTCGGTGGTGTAGACCCCCACGATCGCGGCTCGTCGCTGCGCGTAACCCATCTGCGGACCTCCACGGGAGCCAGGTTTGCGGCTACGCTTGCCATAGTACGACGAATATATAAGTATTGCACTATCTCACCGGGAGCCCGCCATGACGTCCGCAGCAGTGCCCGAATTCTGGCTGTACCTGCCGCAGCTGCGGATGTCGTTCGGCACCATCATCGAACGCGCCAGGGCAGCCGAGCAGGCCGGCTTCGACGGCATCGCGCTGATGGACCACATGGCCCCGCCGGCGCTGCCGTCGGCCGATTCCTTCGACGCGATGACCACGGCCGCCGCGATCGCCGCGAGCACCGAGCGGCTGAAGATCAGCCACCTGGTGCTGGCCTCCTCCTTCCGCCATCCCTGCGTCCTGGCCAAGGAGATCGTCAGCCTCGACCACCTGTCCGGCGGCCGGTTCGAGCTGGGCATCGGCTGGGGCTCGGTCCCCGGCGAGCTCACCAGGTTCGGCCTGCTGGCGGAGGACAACGCCCGCCGCGCGGCGAGGCTGGAGGAATACCTGAACATCTGGGCGGCCCTGTTCACCGGGCAGCCGGTCGACTTCGACGGCGACTTCGTCACGCTGCGCGGCGCGCAGATCAGCCCAGTGCCGCAAAAAGGCCGCATTCCCGTCGTCATCGGCGGCGGCGGCGCCCGGCTGACGATGCCGCTGGTGGCCAGGTACGCCGACTGGTGGAACTGCCCCGGCTACGCCTTCCACCGCTTCGATGAGCTCAAGCCGCTGGTCGGCCAGGCACGGATCTCCACCCAGCACCCGGTGGGCCTGGCCGCCGACCCGGCCGACGTGCCGGCCGTGACCGCGCTGACGCAGCGCCGCTTCGCCGGCTGGGGCGGCCTGATCACCGGCACGGCCGCCGACGTCGCGACCGCGCTCGCCGACCTCGCCGCCCGCGGGGTAGAGCGCTTCTACCTCCAGTTCTCCGACTTCGGCACCCCCGACACGCTGGCCCGCTTCGGCACAGACGTGATCCCCAGCCTGCGGGCACCCGCCCCGGCCGGAACGTGATTCAAGGGAAGGAACACGGCTATGCCGGATTACAAGTACATCAGGTACGAGTTGCTCGACGACGGCCTCATCGCCAGGATCACCCTGGACCGGCCGCGGACAAGGAACGCGCAGAACCGCGGCCTGCTTGTCGAGCTGGGCGATGCGTTCCTGGCCGCGGAGGCCGACGACACCGTGCGGGTGGTCATCTTGTGCGGTGCCGGGCCGCTGTTCTCCTCCGGCCACGACATGGGCTCGAGGGAAGCGATCGAGGAGCGCCAGCCCGGCCCCGGCCAGCATCCGTCGGTCACCGTCAACGGCGGGACCAGGCTCGGTGCCGAGGCAAGGATGCTGCAGGAATGGCACTACTTCTTCGAGAACACCCGCCGCTGGCGCAACCTGCGCAAGATCACCATCGCCCAGGTCCAGGGCACGGTCTTCGCGGCCGGCCTGATGCTGATGTGGGCCTGCGATCTCATCGTGGCCGCGGACAACGCCAGCTTCGCCGACGTGGTGGGCACCAGGCTGGGCATGTGCGGCGTGGAGTACTTCGCCCACCCCTGGGAGTTCGGCCCGCGCAAGGCCAAGGAGCTGCTGCTGACCGGGGACTCGATCGACGTGCACGAGGCGCACAGGCTCGGCATGGTCAGCAAGGTGTTCCCCGTCGACGAACTGGCCGATCAGACCCTCGCGTTCGCCCGCCGGATCGCCAAGACGACCACCGTCGCGGCGCTGCTGATCAAGGAGTCGGTCAACCAGAGCGTCGACAACATGGGCTTCTACAACGCCCTCAACGCGTGTTTCACCCTGCACCAGGTCAACCACGCGCACTGGGCGGAGATCAACGAGAACCACTACCCGGTCGGCACCCCGCAGTTCGGCGTCGTCCCCTGGAATGAGGCGCCGCCGGTCATGCCCGCGGTCAAGGACAAGGCCGAGGCCCCGGCCGGCTGAGCCGGGCGACCGCCACCGCCGAACTGGCTCACCGCGTAGATGCGCGGGTAGTCGGCCATGCCGAACAGCTCGACCACGACGAGCGGGATCAGCACGGTCAGGTTGCCGATCGTGATGCCGAAAAGCACCGTACCGGCGGCCAGCCTGGCCAGCCCGGGTACCAGCGCGAGGACGGCGAACGAGCCGCCCTGCAGCATCCCCATCGCCGCGGAGAAGCCGATCACAGGCTCACCCCGGACACCACCGAACCGCCGAGCATCACCCAGCGCGGTTCGACCCGCCGGATCAGCCGCCGGTTCCCGCCGAGGCCCGCGATGGCGGAGCGGGCCTGCGGGGTCGGGCGGCATGTCCCGCGCCTGGTCAGTGACGGGCGAAGGTCTCGGCCGGCCCGGCCGAGCCCGCGGCGATGAACGACCTGGTCGCCTCGGCGATCCGCCGGTCCCTGTCGCCCGGCACCGCGGCGAGCAGCGCGCCGGCGAGAGCCCGCTGCAGGCAGTCGATCCGGTTCGCGGCGAGCTCGGGGAGCATGCCGTCCGCGATGCCGAGCCCGATCAGCTCGGCGCTGGTCAGCTTCAGCGGGCCGGCCAGCTCGCCCGCCCGCGCCGGGTCCCGGAACAAGATCGCGGCCGCGCCCTCCGGGCTGATGACGGAGAAGATCGAGCTCGGCAGCATGAACAGCCGGTCGGCGTGGGCGAGCGCCATGGCGCCGCCGCTGCCGCCCTCGCCCACGCAGACGCACACGCTCGGCATCCGCAGCCGGGACATCGCCGCGATGGTCGCGGCGATCTCGCCCGCGATGCCGCCCTGTTCGGCGGCCGGGCCCGGCTCGGCGCCCGGCGTGTCGACCAGGGTCAGCAGCGGCAGCCCGAGCCGGTCGGCGAGCCCGATCGCCCTTCTGGCCAGCCGGTAGGCGGCCGGGCCCGGCCGCGCCGCGCCCGCGCCGTCGGCGTACCTGTCCATCGCGATCACGATGACCCGCTCGTCGAGGATCCGCGCCAGGCCGGCCCGGAAGGCCGGGTCGGAGCCCTTGAGCTCGACCCAGGACGAGCACAGCGCCGAGGCCCACTCGAGCCCGGACGGCCGCGACGGGCTGCGCGCCTGCCGGATGGCCTGCTGAGCGGAGGACGGCAGCCCGGTCGGCACGATCGCGGGTATCCGGCCCGGATCGGCGCCCGGTCCATGGGCCAGCGGCCAGTCAGCCGAACCAAGCACCGCATTGACCCAGGCCACCTGGTCGGCACGGTCGACAAGCGCGTCGACCAGGCCTGCCGCGTGCGCGTTCTCGGCCGTGTGCGACCACGCGGGCGGCGCCTCGCCGGTGACCTGCTGCACCACCCGCGGGCCGGCGAAGCCCATCGTCGCGTGCGGCTCGGCGGCCCGCAGGTCGAGCAGCGAAGCCCACGAGGCGAAGACCCCGCCGGTCGTCGGTGACCGGTACACGATCGCCGACAGCAGGCCCGACCTGGCGTGCTCGTCGACCGCGGTCACGGTCCTCGGCATCTGGATCAGGGACGCCATGCCTTCCTGCATCCGCGCGCCGCCGGTGCGCGTGACGGCGACGACCGGCAGCCGCTGGTCGACGGCGCGCCGGAAGGCCCGGACGATCTTCTCCCCGGTCACCGCGCCCATCGTGCCGCCGAAGATCTCGAAGTCACTCTGGATGAGCACGGCCCGGACGCCCCGCGACTCGACCAGCCCGGTGCGGATCGACTCGCCCGCGGCGGCCGCAAGCTCCTCGGCATACCCGGGGAACCCAAGCGGATCGGCCGAGGTCAGTTCCCTGTCCCACTCCTCCGCCAGAGGCAGCAGCAGCTCAGCGTCGTGCACGACCGCCCTCTCACGCCCGGCCCCGCGCGGGCGCATCGCCGCCGCCCGCAGGTTCGCCCGGGTCCTCGTCACCGCCCGCAGGTGCCCGGTCACCGGACACCCCGACCAGCCCGACCCTTTGCCAATTATTCGATACAAGCCTAAGCGTCGAATTACTCTTGAGTCAAACACGCCCCGCTGTGCGCTAGGCCACTCCTGCCGCGTCCACCCGCCGGCCGCAGGGTGCGGCTGCCCGATCCCGGCCTCCCGGCCCAGCCCGGCCCAGCCCGGCCCGGCCCAGCCGCCGTAGCATCCGCCTGCCGGGACCGTCGCGAGCAGGCCCGCCGTGCGCGCCAAGCCCCCGCGCAGGCCAGGACCGGTACCCGCACCATCCGTTAGATATTTTTTTATTTATCTAAACGTAGGTGGTGATCCGTCCCGCTGTCGCCCCATGACGGCCCAGCCGACCGAGCGCAAATCAGTCAAGCTGCTCGACAAAGGCCCGCAGCTGCCGCAGGTTCCGGCACTCGACGACCAGGTCGCAGCCGGGCGCGTACTCGCGCATGACCGAGTCCCCGGTGTCCCAGGCCGCGGCCGGCTCAGGATTGAGCCAGTACAGGTGCCGGGCCCGCTGCCGGATCGCGGTCAGCACCCAGGCGCGCGACGCGTGGTAGTTGTTCCGTCCGTCGCCGAGGATGATGACGCTGGTCCTGCTCCGGACCTGCCCGCCCCAGCGATCCCAGAACGTCTCCAGCGCCATGCCGTAATCCGAGTGCCCGTCGAAACGGACCGCGCTCGTGCCGAGATTGAGCCGATGGGTCACGGCCGTGATGTCGGCGGCCGCCTCGAGCATGCCGGTGACTTCCTCGACCCCGTCGACGAACACGAAGCTGCGCACCCGGGAGAACTCCGATTTGATCGCGTAGGCCAGCTGCATGGTGAAGCCGGCGAACGCGGACACCGACCCGGAGATATCGGCCACAAGCATGATCTCCGGCTTCGCCGGGCGAGGCTTACGGAACGCCAGGTCGACGGGAACCCCGCCGCTTGCCAGCGACTTGCGGATCGTGCGCCGGAAGTCGAGTGCGGCGCGCCGCCGGTGCCTGCGCTTGTGCGCGAGCCGCGCCGCCATCTTCCTGGCCAGCGGCCGGATCGTCTGCCGCAGGTCGGCCAGCTGTGCCCGCGAGGCGTTGAGGAACTCGACGTCCTCGGGCAGCGGGCGGCGCAGCGTCGCCGCGACGGCGCGGGCGTCCCTGTCGGCGATGAGTCGGCGCCTGATCTCCGCCTCGACCTCGGTGCGGGCCGCGTCCACGCGCGCGTCCTGGTCCTCTTCGGCCAGCCGGCGGCCGAGGTCGGTAAGGCCCTCGGGATCGGCCGACTCCCGTAGCCGCCGCCGCAGCGCTTCCAGGTCGAGCCGGGTCAAGGTGCGGTACAGGTAGAACGTCCCGGCCACGACGCGCCCCGGCTCGATGCCAGCCCACCGGTCGACCGCCTCGACGGCGACCGCCCGCAGCAGCACGCCGTCCCGCCCCGCTACCGCCTGGAACAACAGGTCGTTCAGCTCGTCCTCGGTGAGCTGGTGCAGCAAGGTACCCGCGGCGAAGCCGGCCTGGCTCGCCTGGCCGCTGCCGTTCTCGGTCTCGTTGCCAAGCCGGGCGAGCTGCCGCCCGCCGAAGAATATGTCGAAGGCAAGCTCGAAGGCACGATAGTGATCGTGGTTCTTCACCAGCGTGGCGGCCAGCGCGCTCTTCACCTGGGCGCGGTCGGCCAGCGGGATGGCCCGTAGCGCCGCCGCCGCGTCCACGTTCTCGGCCAGGGAAACGGGCAGGCCGATGGCACGCAGCTCGGCGATGAAGGCGGCCAGGATCTTCTCCATCGCCGCTGGGTCCTCAGCGCGCCGCGGTGAACTCGGCCGCGGCCTTCTCGATGTCGGACTGATGCTTCAGCAGCACGTGCAGCGTGTCGACGACCAGTTCGTTGCTGACCTGCTCGGCGCCGAGCAGATAGAGCGTCTGGGCCCAGTCGATGGTTTCCGACACCGAGGGCTTCTTCTTCAGCTCGAGCTGCCGCAACGAGCGCACCACGCCGGTGATCTGGCTGGTGAGGGTTCCGCTGATGCCAGGAACGCGGCTGAGCACGATCTCCTGCTCGCGCTCGGCCGACGGGTAGTCGATGTACAGGTACAGGCACCGCCGCTTGAGCGCCTCGGACAGCTCGCGCGAGTTGTTCGAGGTGAGGAACACGAGCGGCGTCTGAGCGCTGGTAATCGTGCCCAGCTCGGGAATGGACACCTGGTAATCCGACAGCACCTCGAGCAGCAGCGCCTCGGTCTCGACATCCAGCCGGTCCACCTCGTCGATGAGCAGGACGACGGGATCCGGCGCGCGGATCGCCGCGAGCAGCGGACGGGCGAGCAGGAATTTCTCGCTGAAGATGTCCGCCTCGAGCTCGGTCCATTCCGCCATCTCGCCCTGGCTGCCGGTTCGCTCGGCCTGGATCCGCAGCAGCTGCTTCTTGTAGTTCCACTCGTACAGTGCCTTGGCCTCGTCGAGGCCCTCGTAGCACTGCAGCCTGATCAGCCGCATGCCGCTCATCAGCGCGACGCTCTTGGCGAGCTCGGTCTTCCCGGTTCCCGCCGGGCCCTCGACGAGGACGGGCTTGCCCAGCCTGTCCCCGAGGTACACCACGCTGGAGATCCGCTCATTGGCGAGATACCCGACATCCCTGAGCGAGCGCCCGACGAGCTCGGGCGACTCGAATCGGTACCCCTGCCCCCCGGCCTGCTCGGTTCGGCCCGCATCAGGTCGCCCGTCCACTCGCGCCCCGCCTTTCAGCCCGGCCCAAATAGTCATTATTTCTACAATAATCAAACTATAGGCAGGTCGCTGACCTGGTCAAGCCGGTCCCGATGTCCTCACCCCCGCACGAGCACCGTCAGCTGCCCTCGAAGCGGACGCCGCCGGTACCTCGGGGCGGGCACCGTCAGCTGCCCTCGAAGGTCGGGGTCTTGTGCTGCCGGCGGGCCGTGATGCCCTTGTGGATGTCCGCGGTGGCCATCGTCACCGGCTGGGCAAGCGCCTCCCACTGCAGCGCCACCTCGAACCCGCCCCGCGAGCTCTGCCCCAGCCCGGCCTTGGTCAGCCGGGTGGCGATCGGCGCCGCCCGCGCTATGCTCTCGGCTACCTCGAGGGCGCGGCCGACCACGTCGTCGGCGATCTCGCTGACGAGACCCCAGGCCAGCGCCTCCTCCGCCGTTACCACCCGACCGGTGTAGAGCATCTCCCGCGCTCGCGGCATCCCCACCGCCTCGGGAAGCAGCCAGCTCACCGCCATGCCTCCATGGGTCCCGAGCTGCGTGAACGGGGCGCTGAACGTCGCGGACGGGGAGCCGTAACGCAGGTCACAGGCCAGGGCCAGGCACAATCCCGCTCCGACCGCCGGGCCGTTCACGGCCGCGACCACGGGCACCGAGATCTGCTGCGGAGTCAGCCAGGCCCGGTAGAACGGCAGCATCTTATCCCGCAGCCGATCCGGGGTGTTATCGCTGAGATTCCCCTGATCCAGCCACGACAGATCCGCTCCGGAGCAAAACGCGCTTCCGGCTCCCGTCACCACGACCACCCGCAGGGACCGGTCGCTAGCTATCCTGTCCATCGCCGTCACCCAGGCCGACGTCAATTCCGTCGTCATCGCATTACGGACTTGCGGCAGATTCAGGGTGACTAGCGCCACGCCAGGCGACGTCAGCCGAACATCAACCAGATCCGCTAGATAATCAGCCATCCCGCCACCTATCACGGCTACGCCTGCCGCAGCCATCAGCACGAGTCCTACGGAGATTAAACAATACTGACTAGGACTCGCAACAAACTGCCGGGACTTTCGATTACGTTTCCTGCGAAAGACACCATGGCCGCAGCGCCGTCTGGCTTCGCTCGCTCCGATCCATTTGGCTCAGCCCGGGTATTCCGACGGGTAATTCGCGGCTACCGCGCACGAGCCTCGGGCCAGCCCGGTGGTGAACCGGACTGGCCCGAGGGTGAACTGTCGCCGTCTGGTGGTGTCAGCTGGCAGCGTAGAGGATGTCGTAAGGGCCTTGCTTCAGCGTGCACTCCTTGAGCGACGAGGCGGGGAAGCCGTTGTGGACGCTTGGGGTGGCGGTCCAGTTCAGGTTCAGGCCGGGTATGTTCGTCGGAACGCTGGACGCGGAGCTGAGCGCGGCCGCGAGCTTGGTCCCGTCCAGTGAGTTGGCCTTCTCGATCGCCCACTTGATCGCGAGCAGGTTGAAGTAGCCGGTCAGCACCCCGGAGGTCTGCGGGTTGAGCCCGATCTTGGCCTTGGACGCGTTGAGCAGCGCCACGTTCTCCGGCGTCAGGAGGGTGGACGTCGCCGATGGCGAGGAGTACGAGATGTCACAGCCGTCGACGGAGCCCGGCGGCAGCTCGGCGGCGGTGATGTCGTAGTCGTTCAGCCCGCCCCAGCCGACAACAGCGGGTGACCAGCCGATCTGCTTGATTCCCTGGACCATTGCGGTGATGCCGGTGAACCCGGTCGGGAACAGGGTCTTGATCCCGGCCTCCTTCGCCTGGGTCAGCGGGGTGGTCAGGTCGATGGCGGTGGGGGAGTAGGTGATCGTCTTGACGAACGTCAGCCCCGCGGCCTTGACGTCGGCCTCGGCGTCGGCCGCAAGCTCCACGCTGAACGAGGTGCCGTCGGACAGGATCCCGATGTCGTTGTCGCCGTGCGCCTTGGCCCAGTTCACCATCAGCTGGGCGTACTGCGCGTTGGACGGGCCGGTGCTGAACGCGGTCGGATTCTGCTGCGCGTTGAACAGCGCGTAGGCGCCGTCACCGTTGATGACCAGCGTCTTCTGCTGCATGAAGTACGGCTGGATCTGGTTCTGCGCCGAGGAGAACGAGTCGTTGACGATGATCACGTTGCCCTGCGAGACGAGCTGGCGGGCGATGCCCAGGGACGTCGCCGGGTCGCCCTTGTCGTTGTAGTTCGACAGCGCGAACTTGTGCCCGCACACGCTGTCATGCGCGTTGAAGTAGTTGACCTCGATGATGGACTCGATCTGAGTCAGTTCTCCCGATGTCGCGGTCGGCCCGCTCAGCGGCTCGATGTTCGCGATGTGGATGGGGCCCGCCGGGATGTTCGAGCACAGGCTCCCGCCCGACGTAGTCCCGCCCGTCGTTGTCCCGCCGGACGCTGAAGTGCCTGACGAACCGCCCGAGCTGCACGCCGCCAGCCCCAGTGCGAGCAACGTCCCAGCCGCTACGGGCAGCAACCTGTGACGGAAATCAGCCATGCTTGGTACCCCCATCTGGTGCTCCTTTCCCAGCCCTTCAAGGAGTTAGGCCTCTAACCTTAGCTTTCCTCGTTGTATACGTCGATAACTATCGAACTTATAGTTTCATAACAATTTGGCGCACCGTCACCCCCGGCCCCCCGCAGCCCCCCGGAACCCCGCAGCCCCCCGGCACCCCGCACCGGCAGCCCCGCCGCCCAGCAGGTTGACCGGTGCCGCCCAGCTAAGTACTTTGATTGTTGTCAAAGCTATCGCGCAAGGCGCCGTATGTCCGGAAGGTGACCGGTAGGCCCATGCTCGCCGCCCTCGAAGGCATGATCGCCGAGTTGCGCCAGACCGGCGTCCCGATCTCGCTCACCGAGAAGGTCGACGCGATCCGGAGCCTGCAGCACCTGCCGCTCGCCGAGCGCGGCGGGGTGAAGTCCGCGCTTCGCACCACGCTGGTCAAAAACCATGACCACGAGCTCGCCTTCGATGCCCTCTTCGAGCTCTACTTCTCCGCGCCGGTCGTGGACCCGGAAGGCCCGCCGTCCGCAACACAGCCCGCCGCCACCGTCAACGGCCAGAACGGAACCGGTGCCGGCTCGCTCGGATCGATCGACGACCCCGGGCTTACCGAACTCCTGCTAGCCGCCCTCCGCGACGGCAACGACGTCATGGTCCGGACCATCGCGGGCATCTTCGTGGACCGGCACGCCGGGATCGAGCCGGGGCGTCCGGTCGCCGGCACCTACTACGTGTTCCGTACCCTGCGCGCGATCGACCCGGACAAGCTGATGGCACGCCTGGTCGCGGCGGACCCGCAGCCAAGCGACCAACCGGCCCTGCTGAGAAGGCTGCAGCTTGACGGTCACGAGGCCCGGCTGCAGCGCCTTCGCCAGGCCGTCGAGGCCGAGGTCCGCCGGCGCCTGGTGGCGGATCGCGGCGCCGAGGCGGTGGCCCGTACCCTGCGCCGCCCGTTGCCTGAGGACGTCGACTTCCTGACCTCATCCCGCGAGCAGATTGTCGCCATGCGCGGCGTGATCGATCCGCTCACCCGCAGGCTGGCCGGCCGCCTGGCGGAGAAACGACGGCACCGGCGCCGCGGCGCGCTGGACTTCCGGCGCACGGTCCGCAAGTCGCTCGGCACCGGGGGAGTGCCGGTCGATCCGGTCTTCCGCAAGCCGCGTCCGTCAAAGCCCGAGCTGATCGTGCTGGCCGACATCTCCGGCTCGGTTTCCACGTTCGCCGCGTTCACCCTGCAACTCATGTTCGCGCTGCGGTCGCAGTTCTCCCGCGTCCGCACCTTCGTGTTCGTCGACGGCATCGACGAGGTGACCGATGTCCTGCAAAAGGCACCGGACGTTATCGACGCCACCAGGCACATCAACGCCATGGGCAGCGGCGTGTGGCTGGATGGCCGGTCGGACTACGGCCACGCGTTCGAGTCGTTCTGGGAGCAGTGGGGCGATCAGGTCCGCAAGCGCACCACGGTCATCGTGCTTGGCGATGCCAGAACTAACTACCACGACCCCGCCGCCGGCGTCCTGAAGGCCGTCCGCCAGCGAGCCGCGCACCTGTTCTGGCTGAATCCGGAGCCCAGGGCCGCCTGGGACAGCGGCGACTCAGTCATAGCCAGCTACCGGCCGTTCTGCGACGCGGTACACGAGTGCCGCAACATCCGCCAGCTCAAGGGATTCGTCGAGGACCTCGACTAAGAGGCCCGGCCCCGCCCGCGCACGCCGCAGGCCCCGCCGGCGCACGCCGCAGGCCCCGCCTACCCGGGGAACTTCGTAAAGAACCTCCCCACCGGCTTAGCCGGGTCGGTCGGCATGTTGGGCGCCATCGTCTCGATGCACAGGTCGCTGACCAGCAGCAGCCCCGCCCACCGGTCCTCGGCGGGTGAGCGTCGGCACGTCGCCGGTCATGTGCACCGAGTGGATCATGATGCCGATGCCGTAGTCGCCCGTCTTGCGCACCGTCTTGCGCACCGAAGCACCCCAATCTGCCCGCGAAAAGCATGCCGGAAAAGCCCAAGCCCTACCTGCCCTGACGCACCTGGCTGAACGGCACGTCCCGGTCCGCCGCGAACTCCCGCGGCATCCCGAGGACCCGCTCGCTGATGATGTTGCGGGACATCTCGGTGCTCCCGCCGCCAAGCGACCCGGCCTGCCGCATCAGGAACGACTCGCCATAGCCCAGATCGCGCGCCCGAGCAGAAGCCACCGCGTGCGACCCGAGGATCTCCACCCCGATCTCGGCGATCCGCGTGCTGGCCTGCCCGGCGAACAGCCGCATGATCGCCGCCGCGGGCGGCGGCAGCTGCTGGGTGCGCATCCCGTCCGTGACCCGCGAGATCAGCTGCTGCTGGATCCGCCCGATCGTGTGCGCCTCGGCGACGAGCTCGCGCACGTAGACGTCGCCGGACTGCCCGGTGGCGCGTACCGCGTCGATGAGGCCCTGCGTCCCGGGCCCGCGCCGGGGCGCGGCGACCGTGCCGCTGACGTACGGCGAGCCGCCGCCGACCGCGTTGCGCTCGTGGAACAGCTGCCGGCTCGCTACCGCCCAGCCCCCGTTGACCTCGCCGACCACGCACGACGCCGGCACCACCACGTCGTCGAAGAACTCCTGGCAGAACTCGTTGTTGCCGTTGACCTGCTTGATCCGCTTGATCTCGATGCCGGGCTGGTGGACCTTCAGCAGGAACATGGTCATGCCGCGGTGCTTGGGCGCCTCCCAGTCCGTCCGCGCCAGGCACAGCGCCCAGTCGGCGGCGTACGCGCCCGAGCTCCAGATCTTCGAGCCGGACAGGATGAACACGTCGCCGTCCCGCGTCGCCCTGGTCGTCACGCCGGCCAGGTCGGACCCGCCACGCGGCTCGGAAAGAAACTGGACCATGATCTCGTCGCCGCGGATGACGGCGGGCAGGTGCTGGAGCTTCTGCTCCTCGCTGGCCATGTCGAGCACGGTCGCGCCGCAGATCGAGAACGTGGGCGTGTTGAGCACAAGCGGCATCTCGTACCCGGCGCACTCCTCGTTGAAGGCCTGCTGGTGAGCCCGGGTCAGCCCGAGCCCGCCGTACTCCTTCGGAAAGCAGATCCCGGCGAACCCGCCGTCGTACAGCATCCGCTGCAGCTCGCGCGCCCGCGGCCAGATGTCGTCGCCGCGCAGCATCATGGCCTCGAGGCTGTCGTTCAGCCCGGGCACCAGCCGCGGCATGTTCTCCGTCAGCCAGCCCCTGGCCCGCACCCGGAAGGATGCGACGTCCTCCACGGTCCCGGTCACCTGCTCTGTCATGACCCGCTCCCCACTCAAACGCCGAGAATGTCCGCCAGGCGGCGCCGATGCTCACTGGGTGAGCCGAACATCGCCCGGTTCACCGTCGCGCGCCGCAGGTACAGGTGAATGTCGTGCTCCCAGGTCACGCCGATGCCGCCGTGCAGCTGCACGCAGTCCTGGATGATGTCGGTCGCGCGCTGCCCGACGTAGGATTTGGCCACGCTGGCCAGCTCGTCGGCGTCGGCGGCCCGCCGCGCCGACGCGTGCGCGGCGGCGCTCGACGTGGCCAGGCATGCCTCGAGCCATAGTTTCATGTCCGCAAAACGATGCTTGAGAGCCTGATACGAGGCCAGCGGCCGGCCGAACGAGTACCTGTCGAACGCCCACTGCACCGTGAACTCGAACACCCGCTGGACCACGCCGGCCGTTTCCGCGCACTGCAGCGCCACCGCGATCTGGATCTGCCTGTTCACCGCCGCCTCGACCGTCCCGGCCGGCCTCACCACGCTGTCGGCAGGCAGCCGCACGCCGTCGAAGGCCACCCGCGCATACCGCCGCACGAGGTCAAGGCTCTGCTCCCCGGTGACCGTCACCCCGGCCGCGCCAGCAGCCACAATAAACTGCACCACCCCGTCGGCCCCCCCGGCCCCGTCCACCCCCGCGGCCCCGTCGGCCCCGGCCACCACGGCCGTGACGAGGAAGTAGTCCGCCTGATCGCCGCTGTCCACCCGGTCCTTCACACCGGACAGCACATATCCAGAGCCGTCGCGGATCGCCTGGACCGTCGGCGCCAACGGCGCCCAGCCGCGCCCCGGTTCATAGACCGCCCAGCTCGCCACCGCCTCCCCGGCCATCAGCGCGGCGATCACCTCGGCGTGCTCGTCGGCGTTGGCGGCCTCGCTCAGCGCCGCCGCGACCACGTTGGTGCCGATCAGCGGCCCCGGCGACACCAGCCGCCCCATCTCCTCGGCCAC
>JASHTQ010000138.1 GCA_030040475.1 Streptosporangiaceae bacterium | reverse complement strand
AGTGGGCCGTCGTGCGGCCGGGCGGCGCCATGGACCCGGCCGACCGGGTCACCCTCGACGAGTCGGTCAACATGGCCTTCCTCGTCGTGCTCGAATCAATGACCCCCGCCGAGCGCGTCGCGTTCATCCTTCACGATGTCTTCCGCTACTCCTTCGCGGAAGTGGCCGAGATCGTCGGGCGCACTCCGGCGGCATGCCGGCAGCTCGCCTCATCGGCCCGCCGTCGCATTCGCGCGTCGCAGGCTCCCGCGACTCCCACGGCCCAGCAGGCCGGCATCGTCAGGGACTTCAAGCAGGCGTGGGAAGCCAAGGACATCCACGCCCTGATCGGCCTCCTCGACCCCGGCGCCACGGTGATCGCCGACAGCGGCGGCCTCGTCCCCGCCGCCCTCCAACCGATCGAAGGACGCGAGCAGATCGCGCGCGCCGCCGTCGATCTCGCCGGCCGGGTGCCCGACTTGATGCTCCTGGAGCGCATGGTCAACGGCCAGCCCGGCCTGGTGGCTCAGCAAGACGGCGTCACGGTAACGGTGTTCGCGTTCGGTCTGGCAGCCGACCGAGTCACGCGCATCTGGGCAGTCCGCAACCCCGACAAGCTCCGGCCCTGGACGGCGGTCTGACCCGCCATCCCTGACTGCGGTCAGGGATAACCCTGATGCCAAGCGGATGCGCGCCAGGGACGAACCAGGGCTGATCCCGATCGACGGCAGGCTCCGCCGGCGGCAGCCTTGAGGCATGAACACGACCGCTGCGGACGCCAGGACCTGGCAGGCCCGCAGCCGATCCTGACCCGTAAGGAGACCGATCACCATGCCCGCGCTCATCGTCCTTGTCGCCCTTGCCGTCATCGCCATCGTGGCCCTGGCCATCGTCGGCGCCGTCTTGCACCTCCTGTTCTCCCCCTGGCTGCTGGTGCTGGCCGTCGCCATCGTGGCCTGGATCAAGTTTCGGCCACGGCGCCCCCGCCAGTAACCACGTTGCCGGTTCATCCACCCGGCAGTGCACGCAGCCGTTATCGCCGGGAAAAGCGAGCGCGTAACCGAAATTGAACCGCAGCTGGGGACGCCCGCAGCTGAACTATTCGCCGCCGCGACCCGGTCCAGGTAACAGATCGACGCTCGGGGTTCCACGGCCTCGTCGCAGGCACAAGAATGTTCACGTGTTGAGCTGGGGCGCGGTCGCCACGTTCGCGGGTACGGGCACGGCGCTCTTCGGTGCCGGGCTGGGCTTCAGCGGATTTCGCCGTCAGCGAAGACGTGACCGTGAGAGCGCCATTCGCAAAAGCAGCGAGCAGGCCTCGCTCGTCTATTGCCTGCTTGAAGGAAGGCGCTCCTTCATCACCGGACGCTACGCCGAGCACGTCGTGGTAAAGAATCACAGTAATCAAATAATAACCAGCGTCGAAGCGCATCCGATGCATGGGCACCCGCGAGTTCGGTGGGAGGCGGTTGGCCCTGGAGCGGAGGTTCATAGCGCGCAGAGCTGGCGTTTCCCTCGACTTAACAGCATTGTTCGATCGGCAGTCGGTAATCCGTGGTGCGAGGTCGAGTTCGATGCGGCTGACGGCAGGCGGTGGAAGCGCACATCCAAGGGAAGCCTCCAATATCACAAGGCTGCTCGTTTTAAAGACAAGTGGGTGTGGAGCAAGCCTATCGCACCCGTCGTGGCTAGCTACGAGGAACGGCAGGCATTCTTCCGGCGCCTGATTCGGGGTATCAGAAACTCGATAGGCTTCGGTATTATCATAGGCCTTGTAATTGCGCTCGGCCAGCTCAGCCTGCTCGGCCAGGTCGCCAAGCCCGGCCAGCCCGGCACTCAGCGCTGGGCATTCACCACCGGAGGGGTCGTCCGGTCAAGCCCGACGGCGGCCGGCGGCAGCGTCTATGTCAGCAGCGCTGGCAAGCTGTACGCGCTGGATGCCGCGACCGGTCAGGTGCGCTGGACCTACGCGACCGGAGGGCCGTTCGTTGCCAGCCCGGTAGTGGCGGGAGACACCGTCTACATCGGCACCAGCGACCCCAGGGTGTACGCGCTGGATACCGCAACGGGTCATGTCCGCTGGACGCACGCGACCGCTGGGCCCGTTGTCGCCAGCCCGGTGGTGGCTGGCGGGACCGTGTACGCCGCCGGCGGCGGCGTGCTGTACGCGCTGAGCGCCGAGACCGGTCATGCCGTTTGGACTTATGCGACCGCTGGGCCCGTTGTCGCCAGCCCGGTGGTGGCGGGCGGCATCGTGTACGCCGGCGGCGGCGACGTGCTGTACGCGCTGAGCGCCGCGACCGGTCATGCTCTTTGGACTTACGCGACGGGTGCTCCCGTTGTCGCCAGCCCGGTGGCGGCGGGCGGCACCGTCTACGTCGGCAGCGGCGACATCGTCTACGCGGTGAGCGCCGCAACCGGCCAGGAGCGCTGGATCTCCGCGACCGGAGGGCCCGTCATCACCGGCTCGGCGGTGGCGGGCGACACCGTCTACGTCAGCAGCGGCGACACGCTGTACGCCCTGGACACGGCGAGCGGCAGTGCCCGCTGGTTCCACTCGACCAGACACAGGGTCGGCAGCCCGGTGGTGGCGGGCAACACCGTCTACGTCGGCAGCGGCGACATGGTGTACGCGCTGGATGCCGCGACCGGTCGTGTCCGCTGGACTTACGCGACGGGAGAGCCGGTTGTCGCCCGCCCGGTGGTGATGGGCGGCACCATCTACGTCAGCAGCGGCCACAAGGTGTATGCCTTGAAGGCCACCGGGCCGCGAGCGTTACCGTCAGCCAGGGCGTAGCCCGTCACCGGATCGCGGCGCTGGCTCGCCGGCCGGAAACGGGCGCGGGCGGCCTGCCGTCGCTGACCGGCGAGCCGCCCGCTGTCGGGTGGGAATCAGGGAATCAGGGCGCCGCGCAACTCGCCGCCCAGGTGCAGTCGTTGAAGTCGTTCAGCGAGGATCCGGGTGCCGAGGGCGTGGCCTCGATCACGTTGTCGCTGTCGAGCTGCATCTCGTCGATGGCCTGGAACTTCGGGTTGACCCCGTTGTAGGTGGCGTCGGTGAACTGGACGGTGGTCAGGTTCGGCATCGTCGCCACGCCCGTGCCGCCGGTGCCGATCTCAAGCGGCGTCTCCTCGATCCACTCGGCGGTGTCCTCGGAGGAGCTGTACGGGGTGGTGGTGCTGAACTTCTGACCGGTGGTCAGGTTGTCGATCACGATGGACCAGTCGCCGGGAGTGCTGGTCTCGGCGATGGTGACCTGGATGGTGTCACCGGCGTGCACCGGCAGGGATATCTCTGTCTCGGTCTCCGGGATGATCTCCCACCAGGCGTCGTAGCTCGCCTGGCCGGAAGACGACACGTCCTGCTCGGTGCCTGCCTGGATCAGCGTGCTGTCGGTGGCCGAGCAGTCGTCGGTGATGCAGCCGCCGCCGATGCCCACCCAGCTGGCCGAGTCCTCCGCCTGGCCCGTGGTGTGCGCCGTCGCGGTGGGCACCGTCCACTCGCCGCTGATCGACGTGAACAGCGTCCCGGTGGGGACCTGCGGGTAGTCGGCGCCGATGTTGTACCCGCTCCAGTTGGAGCTCTGGTTGGTGTTGACGCCCGCGCCGATGCCGCGCACCACATGGATCACGCCGCGGCCCGGGCCGGCAACCGCGCCAGCGGCCGTACCGGCGGCGGCCGTCCCGCCGGCCAGGCCGACCAGGCCCAGGGTCACCAGGCTTGCTGCGGCGAGGCCTGCACGCGTTCTCATCTTTGCCTCCTTAGGCAATCCTTGTAACTTCAGCCCCTGATCTAGGAGCCGGCGATGACCTTGTTCAGGGCGGCGACGTTCAGCACGCCGATGCCGGTCACCTCGTCGTAGCCGGGCGTGGCGGTGTACAGGCCGTTGGTGCCGCCGACGATGTCGGTGAACCCTGGCACCGCGTTGGTGTCGCCGAGCGCCGGGTTGACCTGGTCGTAGAGGTAGTAGAAGTCGAGCGAGGCCAGGCCGAGATCGTTGCCGTGCGCGGACTCGAGCCGCGCCCAGGAGCCCAGCGCGAGCGGCGAGGACAGGCTGGTCCCGCCGACCCCTTCCGGCGAGCCGTCGACGTAGATCTCCGCCGCGGTGGCGTTCGGGTCCGCGTCCATCGAGATGTCGGGCACGGCGCGGCCGCCTAGCGTGAGTTCCTGGTCGTAGAACGGGTCGCTGTCCTGCGTCCAGAACCCGGGTTCCTCGGTCTCGCTGTCCCCGCCGCCGCTGCCGACCCAGCCGATCTCCTCGACCCGGTTGCCGCTGGCGTCGGAGATCAGGCTGGTGCCGCCGACGCCGGTGGTGTACATGCCGGAGGCGGGCCAGTTCGTGCCGGGGAACGAGCTTGGCACGCCGGTGGCGGCCACGAACGCGCAGCCGTCGCCGTTGTCTCCGGAGGAGGCGAACAGCGTCTGGCCCTGCATGGCGCCCTCGGTGAGCACGTTGTCGGTGCTGATCATGGAGCCGTCAAGGTACGGCTCGATGTCGCAGCCGCCGACGCTGGCCGACATGGCCACGGCCTTGTCCTGGGAGACGAACGCCGCGAACGCGGTGTCGAGGTCGGTGTCGTCCAGGTTGCCGACGTTGTAGAGGTAGATGTGCTTGAGCGTGGTCGCCATCGCGCTTGAGGCCTGGGTGTCCAGGTCCCACTCGTCGGCGCCGGAGGTGTCGGTGCTCTGCGGGCCGACCGGGACGATCGTCACCGGCACCTGGGCCAGCCCGAACGCGCTCTCCGCGGTCCGCAGGTCGGTGATCGCGCCGCTGACGTCGCCCTCGGTGAACAGCGCGACCGAGGTCTGCGCGCCGGTAGAGGTCCCCGCGGCGTCGTAGGTGTTCTGGAAGTCCTTCGGCGGGATCTCGTTGGGGATGACCGGCGACCCGGCCGAGCCGGAGGCGGCCGGCTGCTTGGTCATCGCGGCCGGGGTCGGCGTCGGCAGCTTCCAGGTGGAAAGCCCGACGACCGCCTGCACGATCCCGCCAAGCGCGGTCGGCACCTCGGCCGCGCCGATGTTCGCCTGGAAGGTGCCGCCGTTCGGCATCGTGTAGTCGCCGATCGTCGTGTTGAACGCCGTCTCGGCGTCCCCGACGGTGCCGCTCGCGGTGATCAGCAGCTGGTCGCCCTGCACCGAAACGCCGCTGAACCCGTTCTGGCTCAGGTAACTGGTCACGGCGTCGACTTGCGCGGTGGTCGGCGCGTACGCGGCCACCCACTGCGCGGGCGTCAGGAAGTCATGGAACGACGCGCTGCCCGGCTGGTACATCGCCTTCAGCGCCACCTGCTCGGCCGAGACGTTCTGCGGCTTCAGCGTCACGGCCAGGTATACGGACGCCGACTGCGCCGCGTCGCCGCTGAGCGTGGCGCCCGAGACCGAGGTCGCCCGGGTGGCGGTCGCCACCCAGCTGGTGGCGCCGGCCGCGGGCGGCGCGGAGGCGGCGGCCATCCCGCCCGTGACGACGAGCACGCTGAGGGTGGCGCCAGCGGCCAGGCCGGCTCGCACCTTACGACGGTGGGGCATGGGGATCTCCCGGTCATTCGGACGGGTGTCCACGGGTGGGCACGGCTGGATCGGATAGCCCGATCGTCAGCTGCGGCTGTTGCAGCCCTGTTGCAACCCCGTTACTGAGCCCCCGTCAGCACCCGGCACCGCCGCCCGCGGGCCGCTGCAAGCCCGTTACCGCGCCCCGGGCAGCCACGGCCCGCCCCGGGCGAACGCCACCGCCCCTTCGGCCGACATCTGCCAGCCATCGGAGTGGGCGGCGGCGAACGCCTCGCCGCCGAGGACGCCCTCCGCGGCGGCCCGGGCGGCGTCGAGCCTGGCGAGGCCCGGCCCGACCACGGGCGCGCCGATGTCCTCCCGGATCCGCCGGGACGCGCCGAACAGCGTTGCCCCGCGCGCGGCGTTGCCCGCCGCGGACTCCACCGCGGCGAGTTCCTCGAGGATCTCCGCGACCGATCGCGGCTCGCCGACCATCTCGGCCACCTCGAGGCTGCGCAGGTAGAACTCCGCGGCCGTCGGGTAGTCCCTGCGCCGCGCGGCGACCAGCCCGAGGTTGCCGAGCGCCACCACCTCGAGCCGCCGGTCGCCGAGCTGGCGGCCCAGCTCGAGCGCCTGCCGGTGCAGGCCGGCCGCGCGGTCCAGGTCGCCGGCCTGGTAGGCCACCAGGCCGAGATGCGTCAGCGCGCCCGCCGTCAGCTTGCGGTCGCCAAGCCGCCTCGCGTTGTCCAGATGCTCGGCGAGCCGCTCCTCCGCCAGGACGAGATCGCCCGAGTTGATCGCCACCACGCCGAGGTTGCCCAGGATCAGCGTGGCCTGGCGCAGGTCGCCGACCTCGAGGAAGCTGTCCATGCTCTCGGTGTAGTACTCGGTGGCCATGGCCAGGTCACCGTGATGCAGCGCCTGCCGGCCGAGCCCGTTCAGCGCCTTGCCCATCTGCTGGACGTCGCCGGCCCGCTCGGCCAGCTCGAGCGCCTCGGCGAACATGGCCTCGGCCGCCGCGTAGTCGCTGCGGATCTGGGCCACCGACCCGAGGTCGCTCAGGCAGCTGGCAATCCGGGCGTCGTCGCCGAGCTCCCGCCAGATCGCCAGGCTCTCCCGCTGGCAGGCCCACTGGGCGTCGTGGTCGGCCTGGATCGAGGCCAGCTGCCCGGCGCCGTCCAGCGCGATCGCGCGCAGCCGCCGGTCGGCGCCGGGCCCGGCGACGGCCAGCGCCACGCCGAGTGCCCTGCGGGCGATCGAGACCGGGCCGCGCACCAGCCAGAACGGGGCCAGCTTCCCGACCAGGGCCAGTGCCAGCTCGGGCCCGGCTCGCTGGCCGCGATCCGGCGGTGCCAGGCTCCATTCCAGCCCGGCTCGCAGGTTGTCCCGCTCGTCTTCCAGCATGTCCAGCCAGGCCGCCTGGTCCGGTCCGGCCAGGTCCGCCTTGTCGGCGAAGTCAAGCAGCCAGGCAAGATGGCCGTCACGCAGGGCCACGGCCTCCCCGGCCTCGGCCAGCCGCCCCAGCGCGTACTGGCGGATCGACTCGAGCATGCCGTAGCGCATGCTGCCCGACCGCTCCTCGGTCGTCAGCAGGGACCTGTCGATGAGCGCGGTGACCGTCTGGAATATCTCCTCCGGCGGCAGCTCTTCGTCCGGGCAGACCGCCTCGGCCGCGTCTATCGTGCAGCCGCCCGCGAACACGGCCATCCGGCGGAAACAGATCCGCTCGGTCTTGCTGAGCAGGTCGTGGCTCCACTCGATCGCCGCCTCGAGCGTCCGGTGCTGCGGCAGGCCGGCCCGGTTGCCGCCGGTCAGCAGCTGGAACCTGTCGCCCAGCCTGCCAGCCAGCTGCCCGACCGTCAGCGCGCTGACCCGCGCCGCCGCCAGCTCGATGGCCAGCGGTATGCCGTCAAGCTGCCGGCAGATGTCGGCGACCACAGGCGCGTTGTCCTCGGTCAGCGCGAACCCCGGCCGGGCCAGCGCGGCCCGGTCGCAGAACAGCCTGACCGATTCGGCCTCGGCCGCCGCGGCAGGATCGGGAGCGCCCGGCTCCGGCACCGTGAGCGGCGGGACCGGCCAGCTCGCCTCGCCCGGCACGCCCATCCTTGTCTGGCTCGTCGCAAGCACCCGGAGCCGGAAACAGGTGTGCAGCAAGGTGGCGATCGCGTCGGCGGCGGCGTCGACGACGTGCTCGCAGTTGTCCACGATCAGCAGCATCTCGGCGTCGCGCAGCCTGGCGGTGATGCTGTCGAGCAGCGTCCGCCCCGGCTCCTCGCGAACCGACAGGGCCTGCGCGACCGCGAGTATGACGAGATCGGAACGGCCGACCGAGGCCAGCTGAACCAGGCTCACCCCGTCGGAGTACCGCCCGGACAGCTGCCCGGCCGCCCGCAGCGCCAGCCGGCTCTTCCCGCAGCCGCCCGGCCCGGTGAGGGTGACCAGCCTGGACAGCCTGAGCAGCTCCTCGATGGTCTCCAGCTCGGCCTCCCGGCCGACGAACGAGGTCGTCTCGGCCGGCAACCCCGGCAACCCCGCCAACCCCGGCAACCCCGGCAATCCCGGCAACCCTGGCCCTGCGGTCCGGCCAGCAGATGCCTCACCGGGCTCCGCCGCGTCCCCCGCCGCACCCCCCGCCCCGGCGGCCACAGACGCCACCGGGACCACCCCGCCTGCCGGAGATCCCGGACTCTCGCCGCCTGCGCCCGCAACGGCGTGACCGTCCTCGCCCGGAGCGCCGTCCAACGCGGCGTGCCAGTCCAGGCCGGGATCCTGGCGCAGGATCCGCTCCTGCAGGCGGCGCAGGTCGGGGCTCGGATCGATGCCGAGTTCTTCGGCCAGCCTGTCCCTGAGGTCCGCGTAGGCGCTCAGCGCCTCGGCCTGGCGGCCGCACCGGTACAGGGCCAGGATCCGCTGCCCGGTGAAGCGTTCCCGCAGCGGATGGCTGGCGGCCAGGTTGTCGAGCTCCGCGACCAGGCTGGCGTGCCGTCCGCAGGCCAGGTCGGCATCGACGCGTTTCTCCAGCGCGGTCAGCCGGGCTTCCTCCAGCCGGTCGGCATCCGCCTGCGCGAAGGGCAGGTCGGCCACGTCCGACAGGGCCGGGCCGTGCCAGAGCTCAAGGGATTCCCGCAGGGCGGAGGCGGCGGCGGCCGACCGACCTGCGGCCATGTCCGCCTCCGCCGCCCGCACCAGGCCCTCGAAGCGCAGCGCGTCAAGCTGGTCGTCGGCGATGTTGAGCCGGTACCCGGGGGCCTGAGTGACCAGGAGGCCGGAATGCTGGCCAAGCACCCGGCGGAGCCTGGCGATGTAGACCCGCAACGTGGCTCCGCTGTGCGGGGGCGGGCTGCCCGACCACAGATCCTCGGCGAGCCGGCCCGCCGAGACCACCCGGTTGGCCGACAGCAGCAGGCAAGCCAGCAGCGCCCGTTCGCGCAGACCGCCGAGATCGATCCTCAGGCCGTTGTCTTCGACCTCGATCGAGCCAAGGATGCGGAACTGCATGCCCGGTCTCTACCCCCGCGCGCGCCGAAATGTCATAGTTCTGTAACGCCCTTCCTGCACAACATGGTTATGAGCCCTGCATCGACCAGACCCATACCGGAACCCTCCCAGTGGAAGTCGCTCGAGCCAGCCTGTGACGAGGCCGTCCTGCCGCCCGGTATCAGGCTCGCCGATGAGACCCGAACCGCCCGGCATTGCTTCATACTGCTCGAAGGTACGGCCACCGTCGAGGCGGACGGCAACAGACTCCCCGAACTGCGCGCGGGAGCCTACGTCGGCCAGTTCGACCCGAGTGGCCGCCCGCTGCCCCCCGAAGGCCTGACCATCCAGATCGCGACCCGCTCGCGCGTCCTGGTGATCGACGCCAGGCGCCTGGCCGAACTCGTCGACGCCGATCCCGCGGCGGCCGCCGCCTGGCACCGCCTGTCGCAGTTAATACGCCCCTTGACCGCCTTACCGCAGCCGGACCCGGATCGGCTCACGTCGGCGGTGCCGGCCTCAGTCCACGCAGAGGCAGAAGGGGTGCCCCGCCGGGTCGAGGAACACCCGGAAGCTCTTGCCTGGCTGGTACTCGTGCTTGGTCGCGCCGAGCCCGAGTACCGCCGCCTCGGCGGCGTCGAGATCGTCCACGATCACGTCAAGATGCATCTGCTGGGGCACCTGCTGCCCCGGCCATTGCGGCGGGGCGTAGTGCTCTACCTGCTGGAACGAGATGCAGTCGCCGTGCTCGGCGCGGATCTCCGCCCAGCCGGGGGAGACCTCGATCTTCCAGTCAAGCAACGTGCCGTAGAACGTCGCTAGAGCATCCGGATCGGGACAGTCGATGACGAAGCCTGGGAAGCGTGCGATGGCCATGCCCCCACGTTAGACTCCGTTCCGGACGTTCTACTTCCGCATTTCAGATTGGACGCACGGGTGAAGCCCGACGCGAGCCCCGCGGCGCGGGCGCTGCTTGCCCTCGAGCTGATCCAGGGCAGCCCGGGCATCACAGGGGACCGGCTGGCTGGCAAGCTCGGTATCTCCGACCGCGCCGCCCGCCGGTACGTCGGCATCCTCCGCGAGGCCGGCATCCCGATCGAGTCCGTCCGCGGACCCTACGGCGGCTACCGGGTCGGCCGCAGCCTGCGCCTCCCGCCCCTGATGTTCACCGCTGCCGAGGCTCTCGGCCTGGTGATGGCCGTGCTCGACGGCCACCACGACGCGGGCGATCCCGCCGATCTGGTCGGCAGCGCGCTGGGCAAGATCGTGCGGGCGCTCCCCGAGCCGGTGGCCGCGCAGGCCGAGGCCGTCCGCCGGACCACGGCGCCCGCGCCGGACCGCTCCGCCGTCCGCCCCGATCCCGCGACCACGACCGCCCTCGTGCAGGCCTGCTCGGATCGCCGGCGGGTGCGGCTCGGCTACCGTTCCGAGGCCGGGTCCGAGCGGGTCATCGAGGCCGACCCCTGGGCGGTCGTGGTCCGCCACAGCCGGTGGTACCTGCTGTGCTGGTCGCACGCCGCGCGGGCCCGCCGGGTCTACCGGATCGACCGGGTCGGCGAGGTGCACCTGCTCGACGACCCGTTCATCCCGCCCGCCGCTCTGGACCCCGTCGCCATGCTTGAGGACCATCTCGCCACCGGCTGGGAGTACGACGCCGAAGTCGTCATCGACGCGCCCCCAGAAACGGTGACGCCCTGGCTGCCCCGCGCGCTCGGCCGACTCGAGCCGCTCGACTCCGGCCGCACCCGCCTGACCGGCAGCACAAGCAGCCCGGCGTGGTACGCCAGGCAACTCGTTTCGATCCCGGTCCCGTACCGCATCCTGCGGTGCCCAGAACTCCAAGAAGCCGCGCGCGTCCTCGGCCAGCGCCTGCTAGCAGCCGCAAGCCCAGGCCCCGCCCCCGCCGCCTAAGCTCCGGCCCCATTGCATGATCGTGGCCGGTTTCGGTGAATATGATCGATTTTCTGGGGTCCTGGGTCATATATACCGTGACGGCCCTGACGTGCTGCGCGCTCGCAACGGGGCTTGTGTGCCACAGGCCCCGCGCGGCAGGCGAAGTCACGGGGTGCGTGTCCCCCAGGCCCCGATAGGCGGGGGTTGTGACCCACGCACCCCAATCGGCTAGCCCGTCCGTGTCCCGCCAGGGGCATCATTCAACAGAACTCAGCCGCGGATGACGTTGCGGATCGGGTGGATCGGCGGCGGGTTTGGCTCGACGCGGAGGTCGACCAAGACCGGGACGAACCCGGATGGCCTGCCTGGGCACGCTCACGACGCGCGCTCGGCGTGCGCGGTAACAGGGTTCGGCTTATCCGCCATCACCGCCAGGCGGGAGGCGCCCGACCCATACCGATGTCGGCGAAGGTCGCCGACGCGGGAATCGGGCAGACCGCGCCGCTTCAGGTCCGCGACGAACCGCCGCAGCAGGTCATCGTGAGGCGCGGCGACGATGACGACCACGTCCCGCAGCTCGGGCGGGTCCAGGGACCTGATCGCCGCATCGGGAAGCGGGGTCAGCGCGGAAAACGGCGCGATCGTCACCCCCATGCCGGCCGCCGCCAGCTGCGCGGCCGTGCGCGGGCTTCCGGTACGCAGCACTGGCTCCGGCAACACCACACCGGATCGCGCCGCGAACTCCTCGACCCACGCCGCGATCCCGTTATCGCGGTTGTA
>JASHTQ010000137.1 GCA_030040475.1 Streptosporangiaceae bacterium | reverse complement strand
GTCGATGACGGGCGAGGCGACGTGGCCGGCCTCGGCGCCGACGTCGTCGCGATCGCCGGGCGGGAGGGGGCCATCGTCAACGGGCTTGCCGTCCGGCCCGCGGGCACCGGCGCCGGCGGCGCGGGCACGCAAGAGCGGGTCGTCGCCGCAATGCTCGCCTGCGCGGAGGCGTTCTTGCACCTTCGGGCCGAACTCGGCAGCACCGCGTGGCGGATCGCCGACCTGCCCGGCGGCGCCGACCGGGTCCGCGCCGCGGTGTCCGCGCGCCTCGGACTTGACGCCGTCCCGGGAGGACCGGCCGTCGCGACGGCAGTCCGGCCGGTCGGCCTCGTCGCCCGCCGGCCCGCGGCCGAAGGCCCGGGGGCACCGGCACCTGCCCGGGGTGATCTCGAACTTTCCGCCGTGCTTCTCGCTCCGCTCGGCCGGCTGACCTCGGCCCAGCTGACCTGGCTCGCGGACCGGGCGACGGGCGGGCCCGCGCGGATCACCCCGTGGCGCAGCGTGGTCCTGCCGCACCTGCCCGATGCGGCCGGGGTGCTCCAGGAGGCGGCCGGGATCGGGTTCGGCACCGACGGGAGTTCGCCGTGGCTGCGCCTGACGGCGTGCGTGGGGCGGCCGGGCTGCGCAAGCGCGCTGGCCGACGTGCAGGCGGACGCGGCCGCGTTCGCGGCGCGGTGGCCCGGCCGGTTCGTGCACGTCAGCGGGTGCGCCCGGCATTGCGGCCGGCCCGGCGCCACCGAGGTCGACGTGACCGCCACAAGCGAGGGATACCAGGTTGCCGGAGATTGACTACGTCCGCGACGGCGCGGAGATCTACCGCCGGTCGTTTTCCGTGATCAGGGCGGAGGCCGATCTCGCGCGGTTCGGTACCGACGTCGCGCGGGTCGTCGTCCGGATGATCCACTCCTGCGGGATGACCGACCTGCCCGCCGACGTCGGCTACAGCGACGGCGTGGTGCGGGCCGCGCGGGCCGCGCTGCTGCGCGGCGCGCCGGTCCTGTGCGACGCGCAGATGGTCGCCTCCGGCATCACCAGGCGGCGGCTGCCCGCGGGTAACGAGGTCGTCTGCACGCTGGATGACCCGGCCGTTCCGGCGCTGGCCGAACGGCTCGGCACCACCCGGTCGGCGGCGGCACTCGACCTGTGGGGTGCGCGCCTGACCGGTGCCGTGGTGGCGATCGGCAACGCGCCGACCGCGCTCTTCCGGCTGCTCGAGCTGGTAGCGGAGGGCGCCGGCAGGCCGGCCGCGGTCTTCGGCATACCGGTCGGGTTCGTCGGGGCCGCGGAGTCGAAGCTCGCCCTGGCGCAGTCCGGCCTTGAGTACCTGGCGGTGCACGGACGGCGCGGGGGCAGCGCGATGACCGTCGCCGCCGTGAACGCCGTGGCGAGCGAGGACGAATGAACGGCCACGGAACCCTGTACGGCGTGGGGCTCGGCCCCGGCGACCCGGAGCTGGTCACCGTGAAGGCGGCACGGCTCATCGGCGCCGCGGACGTCGTCGCGTACCACTGCGCGCGGCACGGGCGCTCGGTCGCGCGGTCCATCGCCGAGCCGTACCTGCGTGACGGCCAGGTCGAGGAACAGCTCGTCTACCCGGTCACCACCGAGGCCACCGGCCACCCCGGCGGCTACGAGGGCGCGATGGAGGAGTTTTACGCGGCGGCGGCCGCCCGCCTGGCCGCGCACCTGACGGCCGGCCGTGACGTGGTGCTGCTCGCCGAGGGCGACCCGCTCTTCTACAGCAGCTACATGCACATGCACAAGCGGATCAGCGGCCGGTTCCGCACCGAGATCGTCCCTGGCGTCACCTCGGTGAGCGCCGCGTCCGCCGCGCTGGCCATGCCGCTGGTGGAGGGCGATGACGTGCTGACGGTGCTGCCGGGCACGCTCGGCCGCGAGCGGCTGGCGCAGCGGCTGCGCGGCACCGAGGCGGCGGCGATCATGAAGATCAGCCGCGGCTACGACCAGGTGCGCGCGGCGCTGAAGGATGCGGGGCGGCTGGAAGCGGCGTACTACGTCGAGCGCGCCTCCGCCGGACCGCGGCAGGTCACCGAGCGTGCCGGAAACGTCGATCCGGGAGCGGTGCCGTACATGTCGCTGGTCATCATGGCCGGCGCCGAGGCCGCCGGGCATCCGGTGCCCGCATCGCCGGACGCAGCGGCCGGGGCCGGCGCCGGGCCGGGCCGGGTCGACGTGGTGGGGCTCGGCCCCGGCGGGCGGGACTGGCTGACGCCGCAGGCGATGGGGGTGCTCTCGGCCGCCGACGACATCGTCGGCTATGCGGGCTACGTGGACCGCGTGCCGCTCAATCCACGGCAGCGGCGGCACGGCAGCGACAACCGGGTGGAAGCGGAGCGCGCGGAGTTCGCCCTCGACCTGGCGCTGCGCGGCCGCCGGGTCGCCGTGGTGTCCTCAGGCGACCCTGGGGTGTTCGCCATGGCCTCGGTGGTCCTCGAGGCGGCCGCGGCCGATGAGCGGTTCGCCGGGGTGCCGGTCGCCGTCGTCCCCGGTGTCACCGCCGCGCAGGCCGTCGCCAGCGTCGCCGGGGCACCGCTCGGCCACGACTACGTGATGCTGTCGCTGTCGGACCAGCTCAAGCCGTGGCCGGTCATCGCCGGCCGCCTGGAGGCGGCCGCGAAGGGCGACTTCGCCATCGCGATCTACAACCCGGCGTCGCGGTCCCGGCGGCGGCAGCTGGCCGATGCGCGTGACCTGCTGCTCGCCTTCCGCGATCCCGGTACGCCGGTCGTGATCGGGCGCGCCGTCGGGACGGATGACCAGCAGGTCACCGTGACGACCCTCGGCGAACTCGACCCCGGGCAGGTCGACATGCGCTGCCTGGTCATCGTCGGCTCCAGCCAGACACGGATAGTGCGCGGCGGCTCGGGCGAGGCCCGGGTGATCACGCCGCGCCGCTATCCCGGCTGATCCACCGCAGCGCCTCGGGGACCGTCGCCACCACGGCGCTCCCAGGCGGCAGCGGCGGGCGCCGCACCATGATCACCTGGACGCCCAGATCCCGGGCGGCCTGCAGCTTGGCGGCCGTCATCGTGCCGCCGCTGTTCTTCGTCACAAGCAGCCCGACCCGATGCTCGCGCATCAGCGCGGACTCTCCCCCGACGGTGTACGGCCCCCGGTCGAGGATCAGCGTCATCCGCGGCGGCGTGCGCCCGTCGGGCGGGTCGACCGTACGGACGAGGAACAGGTGGCGGTCGTCGGCAGCGAAAGCGCCCAGGTCGCGACGGCCCGTGGTGAGGAACACGCCCTCGCCGGGCCAGTCCCTGACGGCCGCGGCCGCCGCGGGCACGTCAGTGACCGTTTCCCAGGACGGATCGGGCTCCCACGCGGGACGCCGCAGCACCAGCCGTGGCACGCCGGCCTGCCCGGCGGCCAGCGCCGCGTTGGCCGAGATGCCCCCGGCGAACGGGTGCGTCGCGTCGATGAGGTGAGTGATGCCCTCGTCGGCCAGGAAGGCCGCCAGGCCAGCCGCGCCGCCGAAGCCGCCGACTCGCACCGGGCCGTCGGGAAGCCGCGGCTGCCGTACCCGGCCGGCCAGCGAGGACAGCACGTCGGCGCCCGCTGCCACGAGATCGGCGGCCAGTTCCCGCGCCTCACCGGTTCCGCCGAGGATCAGGATGCGCACCGGCACAGGGTAGTGCGGGGCACCGCGCGGTACGCGACACTGGGCAGATGCGCGAACTGCTCGTCGTCGGGATGGGCCCCGGCCACCCGGACCAGATCACCGTCCAGGCCGTGCAGGCTCTCAACAGGGCCGACGTGTTCTTCCGGATGGACAAGGGAGACGCCAAGTCCGGGCTCAACGCGGCCAGGGACGAGATCCTGCGACGGCACGTCACCCGCCCTACGTACCGTGTCGTGGACATTCCCGAGCCGCCGCGCGACCGGTCCCCGTCGCTGAACGACGGCGGGTACCTGGGCGCGGTACGGGACTGGCACGAGGCCCGCGCGGAGCTCATCGCCCGGGCGATCGAGACCGAGCTCGGCCAGGACGGCGTCGGCGCGTTCCTCGTGTGGGGCGACCCGTCCGTCTACGACTCGATGCTGCGGGTCGTCGACCGCGTCCTCGCGCTCGGCACCGTCTGTTTCGACTACGCCGTGATTCCGGGCGTGACGAGCGTGCAGGCGCTCGCGGCGGCGCACCGGATCCCGCTGAACCGGACCGGCGAGCCCATCCACATCACCCCGGCCCGCAAGATCGCCGGCGGGCTGCCCGCCGGCCTGGACAGCGCCGTGGTCATGCTGGACCGCGGCTTCACCGCCGCGGGGTTCGACGAGCCCGGCCTGTCCGTTTACTGGGGCGCCTACCTCAGCACGCCGGACGAGATCTTGATCTCCGGGCCGCTGGCGGACGTCGCCGCGCAGATCACGCAGACGCGCGCCCGGCTGCGCGAACGGCACGGCTGGATCATGGACACCTACCTGCTGCGCCGGGACGCCAAGCCCGCCACCGGCGGCCACGCCAAGCCCGCCACCGGCGACCGGGAGACTACGGGGTAGCCCGGCGCGGCGGACGATCCCTCGCGGCCGAGTACAGGTGGCTGTCGCGGAACCCTTCCGCGGCCAGCACCCTGCCGACGATGATCACCGCGGTGCGCTTCACCCCGGCGGCCAGCACCTGCCCGGCTATGTCGCCGAGCGTGCCGCGCAGGATGACTTCCCGCTCCTGGCTGGCGTACGCGACGACAGCCGCGGGACACTCCGGCCCGTAGTGCGGGACGAGTTCCGCGGCCACCTGCTCGACCCGCTGCACGGCGAGGTGCAGCACCAGGGTCGCGCCGGTCGCGCCGAGGCTGGCCAGGTCCTCGCCCGGCGGCATCGGGGTGGCCCGCTGCGCGATCCTGGTGAGCACGACCGTCTGGCCGACCTCAGGCACGGTGAGCTCGCGCCGCAGCGCCGCGGCCGCGGCGGCGAACGCGGGTACGCCGGGGGTGATGTCGTAGCCGATCCCGGCCCGGTCCAGACGCCGGGCCTGCTCGGCGACCGCGCTGAAGACGGCCGGGTCGCCGGAACACAGCCGCACCACGTCCAGGCCCGCGGCGTCCGCTTCCGTCATGGCCGCGACGATCTGGTCCAGCGTGAGGTCGGCGGTGTCGATCAGCCGCGCGTCCGCCGGGCAGTGCGCGAGGACTTCGTCGGGGACGAGGCTGCCGGCGTACAGGCACACCGAGCATCGGGAGAGCAGCCGCTGCGCCCGGACGGTGATCAGGTCGGCGGCACCCGGGCCCGCGCCGACGAAATGAACGGTCACGAGCCCTCCTTCCTGATCGACCACTGGACGACGGGCAGCGCCGGCCGCCAGGTCGTGAGGGAGCCGAGCCCGCCGGCGCGCTCCACGCCGATCCGGGTCAGGGTACCGCCCAGCCGCTGCCGCCAGTCCGCCAGGACGGCCTGCCCCTCGATCGTGACCGCGTTCGCCACCAGCCTCCCGCCGGGCCCGAGCGCGTCCCAGCACCCGGTCACGACACCGGCGACGGTGACGCCGCCGCCGACGAAGACCGCGTCGGGCGCGGGCAGCCCGGCCAGCGCCTGCGGCGCGGCCCCGGCCACCACGCAAAGCCCGGGAACCCCGAGCACGGCGGCGTTGCGGGCGATACGCTCCCGGCGGTCGGCGCGCGGCTCGATCGCGATCGCGCGGCTGGCCGGGTGGACGCGCATCCACTCGATGCCGACGCTCCCCGCCCCGGCGCCCACGTCCCACAGCAGCTGACCGGGAACGGGGACGAGCGCGGCCAGCGCGAGGACCCGGATCTCCTGCTTGGTGATCTGGCCGTCGTGCTCGAACGCGTCGTCGGGCAACCCCGGCGTACGCGGCAGCGGCGCGGCACCGGCGTCGAGGCGGCACTCGATCGCCAGGACCGCCAGCCTGCTGTGCGGCCGGCCGTCGGCCAGGGCGACGGTCTCCTCAGGGCCGCCGAGGTCGGCCAGCACCGTCACCGGGCTGCCGCCGAAGCCACGCCCGTCGAGCAGCGCGCCGACCTGCGCGGCGGCCGTCGGCTCCGCGGTGAGCGCGAGCACCCGCCGCCCGGGCTGGAGCAGCGGGTGCAGCAGCTCGCGGGGACGGCCGACCAGGCTGACGACGTCGATATCCTCCAGCGGCCAGCCGAGCCTGGCCGCGGCCAGCGACACCGACGACGGATGCGGAAGCACCCGCACCCGCGCCGGGCCGAGCAGCCGGACGAGGGTGCCGCCGATGCCGAAGAACATCGGGTCGCCGCTGGCCAGCACGACCAGCGCGGCACCGGCCGTCCCGGCGTTCTCCGCGATCAGGCCGGACAGGCCGGGCAGCAGCGGGCTGGGCAGCGGAACTCGCCGCCCATGGACCGCAGCAGGCAGGAGCGCGAGCTGGCGCGGGCCGCCGACGATCACGGCTGCCCGCTGCAGCGCTGCCTGCGAAGGCGGGCACAGCCCCGGCCAGCCATCGGCCCCGATGCCGACCACGGTCACGATCTGGGCTAGCACACGCTACAGTGTGCCGCACGTTCCGGAGAGGATGACGTTCGTCGGCCCGCCCGCCGCGTCCCGTGCCTGTCCCGGCGGTAACGACGTGATGAGCCCGGGGGTCGCCGTGCGCGCGGTGTTGAAGCGCCGGGCCACGTCGGCCCAGTTGGCCACGTTCCACCAGGCCTTCACGTAGTCGGCCTTGACGTTCTGGTACTGCAGGTAGAAGGCGTGCTCCCACATGTCGAGCAGCAGCAGCGGCACAGAACCGGCGGCCAGGTTGCCCTGGTGGTCGTAGAGCTGCTCGATGATCAGCCGCTGGCCCAGGCTGTCCCAGGCCAGGATCGACCAGCCCGACCCCTGGATGCCGAGGGCCACCGCGGTGAACTGGGCGCGGAAGGCGTCGAACGAGCCGAACTCATCGTCGATCGCGGCACCGAGGTCCCCGTCCGGCTTGTCGCCTCCATCCGGCGACATGTTGGGCCAGAACACCGTGTGGTTGACGTGGCCGGCCAGGTTGAACGCCAGGTTCTTCTCCAGCAGGTTCACCGTGCCCAGCTTGTCGGCCTGCCGCGCGTCGGCGAGCTGTTCCAGCGCGGTGTTGGCGCCGGTGACGTAGGCCAGATGGTGCTTGTCGTGGTGCAGTTCCATGATCTGGCCGGAAATGTACGGTTCCAGCGCACTGTAGTCGTAGGGCAGATCGGGAAGGACGTAGTCGGCCACGGCTCTCCTTACGGGTCGTTGACGCACAAACCTTGTTGCCACTCCTTTGCACGCACTACTCTATTGCAGCTGACCGCCAGCGATCAGGAAGGGGCGCCGGCGAGCCATGCCAGGTAACGACAGCCACGATCTGCGTCGGCCATGACGTCAGCGGGCCGCCCGGTGGCTGGGCAGCCGCCGGCCGCGGCCCCGGCGCTGCGCCACGACCGCGTGTTCCTGAGGTTCTGGACGGCCGCAAGCATCAGCCTGACGGGCACGTTGGTGACCAGCGTCGTGCTGCCGATCCTGGTCTACCAGGTCACCGGTTCGGCCTGGCAGACGTCCCTGCTCGTGGTCATCGAGACGGTTCCCTACCTGGCGTTCGGCCTGATCGCCGGGGCGGTGGCGGACCGGCTCGACCGGCGCCGCCTGATGTGGCGGTGCGAGCTGGCCAGCGGGGCGCTGCTGGCGAGTATCCCGGTCGCCCACGCCGTCGGCGCGCTCGGCATCGGCCAGGTGTACGTGGTGGCGCTCGGCACCGCGACCATGTTCGTCTGGTTCGACGCGGCCAACTTCGGCGCGCTGCCCGCGATCGTCGGCCGCGAACGGATCGCCACCGCCTGGGCCTGGCTCAGCTCGACAAGCTCGGTGCTGCAGATTGCCGCCCCGGCCCTCGGCGGCGTGCTCGCCGCCACCATCGGGCCCGCGCCCTCGATCACGATCGACGCCGTCAGCTGCGTCGTCTCCGCGCTCCTGCTGATGTCGGTTCGCCGGCCGTTTTCCGCCAGCGGACCGCGTCAGACCGCTCGGCTGCGGCAGCGGGTCCGGGAGGGACTGACGTTCCTGTGGCAGCAGCCGGTGGTCCGCTCGCTCACCCTGCTCGGCTTCGGCAACAGCTTTACCCTGGGCGCCGTCGCCGGGCTCATCGTCGTGGACGCCAACAGGCAGCTCGGCCTGCCGCGGACCAGCGCGCTGATCGGCGTGCTGTACGCCGCGGGCGCCGCGGGCGCGCTGCTCGCCAGCGTCGCCACGCCGCGTCTCATGCGCCGGTTTGACGTCCTGGTCATCAGGCTGGCCTGTCTCGCCGCCGAGATAGTCCTGGTCGCGGCGTACGCCCTGGCGACCGACGTGCTCGCCGCCATGGCGTGCTACCTCGGGCTGAACGCGGCGAGCTCGACGGGCATCTTGACCGGGATCATCTACCGGCAGCGGGTCACGCCCGGCCACCTGCAGGGCCGGGTCAACGTCATCGCCCGCATGATCGCCTGGGGCGGCCAGCCCTTCGGCGCCGCGGCGGCCGGGATCATCGCCAGCACGATCTCCGTCCGCGTGGCCCTGCTGACCGCCGGGCTCGGCGTCGCCGCGGCGCTGCTGCTGTGCCTCGTCGGCCCGCTCCGCGTCGCAGCCGCCGGCCCCGACAAGCCCGCTGCCGAAGGAGAATCCACCGTTCGTTCGGAAAAATAAAAGAAAAAGATCAATATGACCGAACGGGCGGTGGTGCGCGTGCCCCGCGTGCCGCTTCCTGCTGCGGGGGCGCCGGCTTGGCCGGGCCCGGCGGGACTGTCCGTCCGCCGGCTCAGGACCCGGCCACCACAGCCCAGCGGGGATGGGTGCCGAGTATGTCGTCGAGCAGGCCGCGGCCGTCGGTGATCGCCCACTCGACATCGCGCAGCCGCTCGATCCGCGCCGGGCCCCACGGGCTGGCCTGGACCAGCGCGACCGCCTGCGCCGGGGTCAGTCCGCGGCGGAACGGCAGCGCGGCGTTCATCGGCTCGCTGTAGTGGCCGTGGTGGCCGGGTTCTGTGTGCCGGATCCGCTCGGCAAGCACCCGCGCCCGGCTGCGCAGTCCCTCCAGCCCGGAGGCGTTCGGGCCGCCCCAGCTGCCCTCGATGGCCACCAGGCGCCCGCCGGGCGCCGCGGCGTGCCACGCGGCCACGGCCGCCCCGGGATCGGACAGCGTCCACAGCAGGTGACGCTCGACCACCGCGGCGAACCCGCCCTGGGGCGGCTGCAGCGCGTTCCCCTCGACGGTCTCGATGCTCAGGCCGCGATCCGCGGCCTTCGCCCGCAGCCGCGCCAGCATGCCCGGCGACAGGTCCAGGGCCGTCACCCGGTAACCCTGCCCGGCCAGCAGCAGTGACAGGAACCCGGTCCCCGCGCCGACGTCCAGGATTGAAGCCGGCGGGTCCGGCAGCAGGCGCCGCAGCGTCGCGGCCCACGCGGCCTGCTCCTGCGGGCGCCGCGGGTAGTGCGACGGGGAGTTGTCGTAGGTGGCCGCGTCCTCGTCCCAGAAGGTGCGGATCTCCGCGGTGATATCCGGGCCGCCACGGTCGGTCCCGCCACCGTTCTGGTCAGGTTTCCCGCCTGACCGGCCAGTTCCCGGCACAGCCTGACCATCCTCCATGCCAGCTACCGTAGTGCGCGCCGCGACTAACTGCAACCTTCTTGCATTAGGCGCGGCCCGGGTCACTGGTCCGCGTCATTGTGCTGGCAGGCGGCGCAGCGGCCGATGACGCCGAACCGGTGCGGGTCGACCGCGAAGTGATATCTGCTCGCCAGCGTCTCCGCGACGTCGCGGAACAGCTCGCCCGGCACCTCCGTCATGGACCCGCACTGCTCGCAGACCAGGTGCCCGTGGGTAGCCGAAGCGAGGTGGTAGGCGGCCGGCCCGGCGCCGAGATAGGACCGGTCGACGACGCCGAGCCGGACCAGCTCGTCCAGGTTGCGGTAGATGGTGCTGATGTTCACGTCCGGCGCCTGGGCCTGGACCTCCGCCGTGAGGTCCTCGGCGGTGCGGTGGTCGCGGTTCCGGAACAGGGCGGCGAGCAGCAGCCTGCGCGCGGGCGTGGCCCGGCCGCCGCGCTCGCGCAGGCCGAGGAGCACGTCCTCGATCGTCTGGAACTCGGCAAGCGGCAGGACACCGGGCTGGTCGTGCTTGGCCACGAAACGAGGATATCCGGCCGGCGCGGTTACTCGGAGGTGTCGGCTCCGGCCCACGGCGGCGACAGCGGGGTGCCCCAGAAGCCGCTGGTCTGGCTGACGCCGTGCACCTCGGTGGGGATCAGGCTCATCCCCGCGATGATCAGGATTCGCAGAACGTGTGTAATCGGCGTGGAGGGCCGGCATGGGACATGGCGCCGCGCTCTGCGCGCGATCCGCGCAGTTCCCCCGCCACGGCTCCGAAGTGGACTACGCTACGGCAGTGATGCAAGCCACACGCGATTGCGAAGCCGGCGCAACTAGCGTCCTCGGGCCGGATCTCGCCGCACGGACGGCACCCGGCAGGCCCATCCTGGTCGAGGTGTACCTGCTCGGCTGCCGGGCCGACGGGACGCTGGCCTACCGCCTTGCCGAGGGCCGGCTCGACGTCGCGGAAGAACCCGACGAGGCGGCCGCCCGGATCGGCCAGATCCCGGCCGGCCGGCCTGGCCCCGGCGTGACCCTGCACTCCACCAGCTGGCGCCACCTCGGCGACGGTTCCATCGTGCTGACCTACGTCGCGGCGCCCGACCCTGACCCGGGGACGTCCGCGATCCCCATCGCGAGCTTCGAGATCGCCCACGGGCCCCACCCGGCCCGGCCATCGCCGCCCAGCGTCCTTCCCGAGCAGGTCGCCGCCCACGCGGCCCGGCACCTGGCCCTCGTCGCCGACGTCAACCCCCAGGTCCGCCGCGCCCTGTCCGCCGACCCGGCGCTGCGCCGAGCGCTGGCCGCCCTGCCCAGGGCCGCGGCGGGACAGCTGAGCCGCTGAGCCGCCCGGGCCGAACCGGGCGAACCCTGGCATCCTTAGCCTATGCACCTGGTGACAGACAAGCGCGACCCTGCGGAGGCCTTCCCGCTGCCCCGCCCGCGCGACGACAAGGCCGACAGGCGCCAGGCCAACCATGCGGTCGCCGTCAGCGCGGTCGGACTGGCCGTGACCGGCGTCGTGGAGCTGCTGATCGCGATCCTTACCGGATCGGTCGGGCTGCTCGGCGACGCCCTGCACAACCTGTCCGACGTGTCGACAAGCGCCGTGGTGTTCCTCGGCTTCCGCGTCTCCCGCCGGGCGCCGAACGACCGCTATCCCTACGGCTACGAGCGCGCCGAGGACCTGGTCGGCATCGGCATCGCGGTCGTGATCTGGGCCAGCGCGGGGCTGGCCGCCGCCGAGAGCGTCCGCAAGATCATCAGCCACGGCGGCACCGGTCACGTCGGCGTCGGCATCGCCGGCGCCGCGATCGGGATCGTCGGCAACCAGGCAGTCGCCAGGTATAAGCTCCGCGTCGGCCGGCGCATCAGGTCCGCCGTGCTGGTGGCCGACGCCAGGCATTCCTGGCTGGACGCCCTGTCCTCGGTCGGCGCGCTGGCCGGCCTTGCGGCGGTGGCGTGCGGCCTGCGCTGGGGCGACCCGGTGGCCGGGCTTGCGGTGACGGTCTTCATCTGCCACGTCGGCTGGGAGGTGACCTCGGACACGGTCCGCAGGCTCATGGATAGCGGCGACCCGGACCTCATCCGCCGGGCGGAGGAGGCGGCGGCTACCGTGCCCGGCGTCGTGCACGCCCATGCCCGCTCCCGGTGGACCGGTCGTACCCTGCACGTGGAGATCGAGGGCTGGGTCGACCCGGACCTGACCACGCGCGACGCCGACCTTCTCGGCCGCGGCGTCGCCGCGGCGGTCGCCGGGACCGTTCCCGAGGTCGGCAGCTTCACCTGGACCGCCCGGGCTGCCCCGGCGGTCGGCTGAGGAGCGACGTGGTGGTGAAGTCGGCCAGGGCCGTTTGTGCGGCTGTGCTGTGCGCCATCGCCGTGACGGCTTGCGGCGGGTCGCCGGCCGGCCCGCCCGTCTATCAGGTGCGGGCAACCACGATCGAGGGCCTGGGCCGCATCCTCGCCGACGGGCAGGGCCGGACCCTTTACCTGTACGTCCCGGACCACCAGAGACCGTCGGTCTGCTCGCCGGGCTGCCTGATCGGCTGGCCGCCGCTGCTGCTGCCGAAGGGTGTTACCAGGCCCGACGCAGGCCCGGGCATCGACCCGGCGCTGCTCGGCACGGCCAGGGGCCCAGGCGGCGGGCTCCAGGTGACCTACAACAGGTGGCCGCTGTACCTCTGGCAGGGCGACTACGCGCCGGGCCAGGCGACCGGGCAGGCCGACGACATGGGCCTGTGGTACGTGGTCTCGGTCAGCGGGTCGATCGACCGCGGAGTGCCCGCTCAGCCGGCGAGCGCGGGCTTACCCGCCGGCGGCCCTTCGTTCAGTCCGGCGCGTAGCCGCCGACCTGCGGGGTGAACTGGCCGAGGTCGTAGATGCCGAGGGCCTGCTCGATCCCGGCCACCCTGGCCACCATCGCGGTGAACTCGTCGGTGCCGAACTGCTGGCGTTCCAGCTCGGCGAAGTGCTGGCCGAGGTCGGCGAGCTCGGCCGCCGGAACGATCTGCCGGAAGGCGGGGAAGACCACGGTGTCCTCCCTGGCCTCGTGCGGCTCGTACATGCGGTCGAACGCCTGCATCGCGACGGCCAGCTGAGTCCGCGCGGCGGCGCTCGCGACGCCCGCGGGGGTGGCACGGGAGAGCAGGAACTGGGTGATCACCCGGCCCCTGGCGTGCTGCACAAGCAGCGTGGTGACGGTATCGGTGAGCAGGCCCGCCGCGCGCAGCCTCGGGAACACGTAGCCCTCCTCCAGGCCCTCGTGAAATCCCTCGATGTAGTCGTGGATGATAAGGGCGGCGTCACGCAGGTCCTGAGCGGACAGCGCGCCGCCCGCCTGCACCCGGCCGATCATCTCGCGGTAGCACAGCAGCACCCGCTTGAGCACGCCGTGTTCCCGCATGAGGTCGTCGTCGGGCGGCAGGACCTCGGACGGGGCCGGGTCCGATGCGGTCGGCGCGGGCCGGGTAAGCGCCCAGGCGGCGGTGCCGGCCCCGGCTGCGCCCGCCGCCAGCCCCCCGCCGCCCACCAGGAAGGCACGGCGGCCGACGCGGCGCGGGCTCCGGGGTTCTGCTGAGGTCATCGGCCTGCTCCGGCTACGGGGCGGGGATCAACGGCGCGCCAGACGGGCGCAGCACGTACCATTCGCCGCCGTTCAGGTCGATCCCCTGGCCGGTAGCCTGCCCCGGCTGGACGTCGCCCGTGTAGGTGTACAGCGGCCATCCGTCGTAGGTGACGACCCTGCCCCCGGCCGGGTCGGGATCCGAGCCGAGCAGCGACGACTTCGCTCCGGGGCCGGCCACGGCCTCGCCCCCGGATGGCAGCATGAGCGGCGGCCAGGTGCCGGTGCACACCCCGGTACACGTCACCGTCCGCCGGTCGTCGGGCTGGAACATGTACAGCGTGTAGCCCGCGCTGGTGACAAGGACCTTGCCCACCCCGGGCACGGAGCGGACCATGACCGTCACCTTCGGGCCGTGGCCTGCCTGCGTTGCCGCAGCTGATCCACTGGAGCCGCCGCATCCGGACACCAGCAGCAGCGCCGCGAGCGCCGCCGCGGCCCCCGCTGCGGCCCCGGCCGCGGGCAGCGCTGCGGCCCCG
>JASHTQ010000136.1 GCA_030040475.1 Streptosporangiaceae bacterium | reverse complement strand
TGTCGCAGCGGCATCGGCCCCGACCCGGTCCAGTGCTGTCCCAGGCGGCCCGCCGTGTCCGGACAGTTCTGTGCCTCGCTGCGCGGGATCTCGCCTTCCCCGGCTGCGGCGTGACGGTCTGGTTAGGGCCGGCGTCCTCGTTCCCCAAGCTCACCCCCGCACGCCAAGCCGACCGCCACGCTCGCACGCCGCGCATTCCCCGGCGACAGGGGATCGCTGTCACCGACCGCAACCAGCAGCGCGCGATCAAAGTAGACCAATGGCATAACCAGTCGGGAATGGTACTGGCTCCGTGCTCGCACGCCATCAACGCGATCACCGAAGCGCCCACCGGGCCCGCGGCGCCAGTCGGGCCGGATACGTCACCGCCCCCAGCCCGTCCGTGGCCGTCCGTGAAACAGCCGACGGTGCGCACCAACCGTCGTAACTGGGCACACCGACCGTCCTAACGGCACGGACGCCCGTCCGCCATGCGTCCGTGGACAGCGCAACATCACGGTCTACAGCGCGACAAGGTGACACATGACGGGACAGCGAAGTAACGCCCTGCTAGCAGGAGAATTCGCAGCTAGCGGGGCGTTTTCGCTGGTGGTGGCAGGTGATGGGTTCGAACCATCGTAGGCTTAGCCGACGGTTTTACAGCACGCTCCTCCTGCCCGAGTCACCCCGCGCTGACCAGCGCATACGCCGTCCTAGGCGCGTTCGCGGGCCGCCGCCGTCCGCTATGCGTCCGCGCGCGCCTGGTTCGGGGTCCGTGCGGTCCACGGACAGGCACGGACCAGCCCACGGACGGGGACGGGAAAAGCCACGGACGGGACCCGCAGGAGCGGTCAGGCTGACCGTCCTCGCCCAGATTCCGGCCCTGACCTGCCATTTCAGGATTCCAGCCGCACATGCATGGCTGGAGTGCCCACGGGCCGTACCGGCGCTAGGCGCGGCCTCCTTAGATGAGCCTCGATCCACCCAGCCGCAGAACTCGCCCAGGAGCACGGGGCTCGCCCTCGGGCAAGGCGCGCTGCCGTCTCCATCCGGCGCTCATATAATGGTCGCATGAGCGCGATGCGCGAGGAACTGCATCACCTAGTGGACGAGCTTCCCGAAGAGGAGGTCCGGCCGGTTCTTGAGCTGATCCGTGGCCGGGCTGATGCTTCTCACAGCGCACGGGATCTGCCGTTCTTCGCGTCCTTCGAGTCTGATCCGGATCTCGCGGAGAGGTCAGAGGAGATCCTGCGGGCCGAACTCGGCCGCTGACATGCTGCTATGCGATACGGGTGTGCTGCTCGCTGCAGGCAACGTGAAGGACAATTATCACGCCGCGTGCCTCTCTCTGATGCGCGCCGCCGAAGGGCCGCTCCTCGTTCCGTCGCCGGTCTTGGGCGAGATCGGCTACCTACTCCAGTCACGTGTCGGGCCGCACGCGGAGGTCACCTTTCTGAAGTCATTCGGCGGCAATGGCTTCCACGTAGCTGAAGTCGAGGAAGGCGACATCTCGCGCATCGCGGAACTCGTCGAACAATACGTGAGCCTTCCCCTCGGCATCGTCGATGCGGCCGTGATCGCGATCGCTGAGCGCTTGAACCTCACGGAGGTCGCGACAATAGACCGCAAGCACTTCAGCATCGTCCGCCCAAGGCATGTCTCCGCGTTCAGGCTCCTTCCCCAGGCACTCTAAAAGCACCCACGCACGGCGTCGGCTTTGAGATACTACCCGCACGCTCTGCCTCCAGACTGTCTGATCATTGTGCGACAAATTGCTTATTCGACGGGACGCGGAGTGACCGCCAAATGTCCTGCCATCCCTGTGGGTGCCGAATATCCTGTCACCTTATGCGACCTGGGCATATTCGTGGATCAGGCCGCCGAGCCGGTCTCGCCGCAGGATCCGGACATTCGGGTCCGTCGCGGGCGGATGATCACGCCCGGCGGGCGGGCTTTGGCAGAGCGCCCGGTGCGGGCGATGAACGTTATAGTGCTCGACGTACTCACTCAGGACCAGCCGCAGGTGCCGCTGACCGAAGATCAGCATCCGGTCCAGGCACTCGCGCCGGACGCTGGAAATCCACCGCTCCGCGATCGCGTTCGCACGAGGCGCCCGCACCGGCGTCCTGATGATCCGGATCCCGGCTGCCGTGAACACGGCGTCGAACGCCGCGGTGAACTTGGCGTCCCGGTCCCGGATGAGGAACTTGAAGCTGTCCACATGATCTTCCAGGTTCATCAGCAGGTTACGGGCCTGCTGGGTCACCCACTCCCCCGTCGGGTGAGCGGTGATCCCGGCCAGATGGACCCGCCGGGTACCGTGCTCGACGACGAACAAGACATACAAGCGGCGGAGGAACACGGTGTCGACGTGGAAGAAGTCGGCCGCAAGGATCGTCTTCGCCTGGGCTTCCAGGAACGCCCGCCAGGACTGCCCGGACCGCTGCGGCGCAGGGTCAATGCCAGCGTCCTTGAGAATCCGCCAGACCGTCGACGGCGCGAGCTTGTGCCCCAGGCCGACCAGTTCGCCGTGGATGCGCCGGTAGCCCCAGGATGGGTTATCCTTCGCCATCTCCAGCACCAGCGACCGCACCGACCGCGCAGTCCGGGGCCGCCCCGGCCTGCGGCGCGGGAAGGTCCAGCGCCGCCGGACGAGGTCCAAGTGCCAGCGCAGCACGCTCCGCGGGGAGACGATCAGGCGCAGCTGGCGGAGCTGGCTGCCAGGCAGCAGCCGGGCGAGCGCGGCCAGCACCGCGCGATCGGCCCACGACAGCCTCGGGGCCTTGACCTGCCGCTGGAGCACGGCGACCTGATGACGCAAGATCAGGATCTCCGCGTCCTTGGCACGGTCAGACCGCGCGAGAAGGGCAACCCAGCCGAACACACGCAGCACCGCTAGGTAGGCGAGTCGTAGCGACACAAGGACACAAGGTGCCGCACCCCACGGCCACCGCGCAGCCAGACCCCGAACTTGTCCCGTCCTCGCCCGGGAGAAAACACCACGTCAACAGCAGCGACAGGGTTTCCGGCACCTACAGGATTCGCTGACGACGGCGACGACACCGTGGCTCTTGATCTTCGGGTCGTATAGATCAGCTGGAAGCGTCCCCGCCGACCGGCAGCTGCGTGGTCAGCCAGGTCTGGCTACCCTCCTCTGTACGCGTGATATCTACCTCTGCGAGATCACGCCGCTGCCGCCAGTGTCCTGCGCGATCGAGTCTCATCTTAAGATTCGATGGTTCCCGGCGGCACTGTAGTCTGGTGAGCAGAGGTGATGGGACTCACCTTTAAATCGCGGAGCTACCCGCTAACGGTCCCTAATCGCGTGGCGATCAGGGAGAGGGTGTTCCGGAGATGCTCGTCATCGTTTCTCAGCCATCCTGCAGCTGCAAGCGTGCGGCATTCATCATAATTCCCGCCACCAGTCGGCAATTTGACGCCGGACCTGGCAATGACCCTGTCTGAGAGGGATCACAGAATCCTGCGGGGGATCGAGCACAGCCTGGCATCCACTGAACCGCGCTTGGACCGCGCTCTCAACACCGGAAGGCTGCCCGCGCTGCGCTGGGCTTCGGTCGTTGAACTTCACCATGCCGCGGAACGAAAACGGCAAATGTGGGCCGCCGGGGCCGTCGCATCCCTGCTTGCGGGCATCGCATTGTTGGTAGCCGGGCTGATGCTGAATTCTCTCGCCCTGGTCTGGGTCGGTATACCGCTGGCGCAGCTCGGTCCGTGCGCCATTGCCTACATTCATCGGAAAACCCAAGAAACGGAGGGTTCACTACGGAAACGTGCGGTCCGCATACGGGCTACCAGGAGAAAGCCATACCGGAATGGGACGTGATGGCCGCCTGAGGGACGGTAGGCGGTTCGCTTTCCGCCTGCGATAACGCGGTAGGCAGGATGTTTACGGCTGTCCTACCTTCTATTCATGGAGGTTACAGATGTCTGTCCAGGGAAATGAATACGACCGTGAACTCGCGGCCACCAAAGGAGCCGAACCGCCCGCCGCCCCGGTAGAAGCGGCCGCTCCGCCACGGGTTCTCGTCAGCGGCGGGGAGCCCTTGGCACTGGGCCTGATGGCGTTCGCGCTCGGCACACTCGTTGTCGGGATGGCCCTGGTCGGCGTATTCCCGGCCGCCGCGCTGGGCGGGGTAGTACCCATCGTGGCAGGGTTCTGCGGCATCGCGCTCTTCACCTCGGCATGGTGGTCGCTACTGCTGGGCGAGTCCCTGCTCGCGGCCACGTTCGGTACGGTATCGGGCTTTTTCTTCAGCCTGGCGATGCTGCTGCTCGGCCTCTTCCACAACTGGTACGCAATCCCGGTCAGCGCCGTCCCAGCCACCGAGGAGATCTTCTACATCGTCTGGTGCTGCTTCTTCATAGCCCTTCTCGTCCCGTTCCTGCGGTTCCCGGCCATCTACCCCCTCATAGTCTTCACGGTGATCACTTTGCTGGCCCTTGCCGCCACGGCGGTTTTCACCAGCTCGCCGAACATCCAGACGGCCGCCGGCGCGGCCACGCTGACCGCATCATTCCTCCTATTCTGGGCGTGGCTCAACGTCAGCATGACGGCAGTCGGGATGTCGAAGGTGCCCCCGCTGGGCAAGATTCTCGCGGCGCCTCGCGACTTACCGGCGACGCCGGCGCAAGGACGGCGAATAGCGGACTGCCTGGAGGCTCCGCGTGGTCTCCCATTCCCTGACCGGCGCGGAGTCAAGGCCCGTCTTTGCGTGATGCGATTAGGAGCGGGCCTCCGCTCCTGGCGGATGCTGGAAGGCGCAAAGCATCCGTCTCCACCAAGCAAAGGAGGCCCACCGATGGATGCATCGCATGACGAGCGACGCCCGCCACTACATGCTGGAGCTGCCAATCGCGCCGGGCCCCGGCGGAATCGGCCGGGTCCGTGCGACGGGTCCTGACGCGACCATGCTCTCAGCCGGCGACTGGGTCTTCTGCGACCCGACGATCCGCTCCCGCGATGACCCCGTCAACCCCGACATGATCCTGCAGGGCTGGACCGCCGTGAGCGCCGCGGGTCGACCTGATCCCCGACGCACAGATTCCTGCGGCTGATCGCCGGTCAGTGGAACGACCTGCGGCCTTCAGCGGCCTCGGGGCTAGCGATGAACCGGTCGGCGGGGAATCGAGACAGACGGCAGATCGCCGAGACGGTCGCATGTCCGTAATGCGTCGACTACGTGAGACAGATCTCGTACGACGGGGCGTCGGCTGCGTCAAGTTCGATGAGACAGGAACATGTGGCCGGCTGGCGGGCTGCTCACGAGCCGGTGATGCTGGCCGTCACCGCTGCTCGCACTGCGGCGATCATGGCCGTGCGGTGGGCCTGGATGTGTGCCTGGCTCCACGCCGGGTGGGTGGCCAGTGATCGCAGTGCGGGCGAGGCGTTGGCCCATGCGGTGGCGAGAGCGAGAACGATGGACAGTATGTCGGCTGGCTCGGCCGTGCCGATGACCATCCCGGCGCGCTGCGCGCCGGCGATGGCCTCGACTTTGGGCCGGTAGGCATCGGTCTCGGCGGCTGTGGCGTCGGGCCGCTCGAGCTGGGCCCACGTGGTCAGGCGCAGGATCTGCGGGTTGTCGAGCAGGTAGTCGAACAGGGCTCCCGCGTAACGCGGCAGGTCGTCGCCGTCGAAGGGCACGTCCGCGGACAGCTGGGCCAGCGCGCGGGCGACGACCAGGTCGAACAGCTCGGCCTTGTTGCCGAAGTGCAGGTAGATCAGGCGCTTGTTAGCGCGGGCGGCATCGGCGATCCGGTCGACACGGGCCCCGGCGAGCCCGAGCGCGGCGAACTCCGCCAGGGCGGCATCGAGCAGCCTGCGCTTGGTCTCCGTTGCATCCGGTGGCACACCTGAATCGTAGAAGGTAACTATCCGGTTATTGACGGGCACGTGCTGGCTGATGTGGATCTGCACGCTGCTGGCCCGCTACGAGGCCGAGGGCGAGGCGGCGTTCGAGCCGCGGTCCCGGCGGCCGGAGACCTCCCCGGCGGCGATCAGCGACGACGCGGCCGGCCTGATCGTGCGGCTGCGTAAGGACCTGGCCGGCCAGGGCCTGGACGCCGGGCCGCAGACCATCGCCTGGCACCCGGAGCACCGCCGCCAGGTCAAGGTCTCCCCGGCGACGGTCAGCCGCTACCTGGCCCGGGCCGGACTGGTCACCCCGGACCCGTCCACGCGGCCGAAGTCGTCCTGCATCCGGTTCGAGGCGGATATGCCGGACGAGTGCCGGCAGTCCGGCTTCACCCGCTACCCGCTCGCCGGCGGCACCGGCGCCGAGATCCTGACCCGGCTCGACGGCCACTCCCGCTGCGCGCTCTCGCTGACCGCGCACCACCGGGTCACCGGGCCCGCCGTCTTGC
>JASHTQ010000135.1 GCA_030040475.1 Streptosporangiaceae bacterium | reverse complement strand
GGGCGCGAACGGCACCGGCACGATCGCCGCCGACGGCACCGCCGCGACAAGCGCCGCCGGCGGCACCGCCGCGAGCGGCACCACAGCGGCCGGCACCACAGCGAGCAGCACCACAGCGAGCAGCGCGGCGAGCGCGCCCGCGCCGCCCGCCGCGGACCACATCAACATGATCAGGCTGGTCGGCCCCTCGCTGCTCAAGCGCATCATCCCGGTCGCCGCGGTCGCCGCCGGGATCGCGCTGCTGACCAGGCGGCTGTGGCACCGCGCGCACAAGGGCGCGGGGGCCTAGCCGGGATGGAGTTCACCGAGGTCGTCCGGCGCAGGCACATGGTCCGCACGTTCACCGACCAGCCGGTCGCGCCCGACAGCCTGGACCGGATCCTGCACAACGCCGTCCGCGGCCCGTCCGCTGGCTTCTCCCAGGGCCAGGCGTTCCTCGTGCTCACCGGGGAGGACCGCAAGCGCTTCTGGGACGTCGCCGGCGATGCGGTCAGCCCGAGCGCGATGACCGCGCCGCTGATCATCGTCCCGATGTCGGCGAAGCGGATCTACCTGGACCGCTACGCGCTGCCCGACAAGGGCTGGACGGACAGGGACGAGGCGCGCTGGCCGGTGCCCTTCTGGCACATCGACACCGGCATGGCGGCGCTGCTCATCCTGCTCACCGCGGTGGACGAGGGCCTGGGCGCGGTGTACTTCGGCATCGTGCCCGAGCAGGTCGGGCCGTTCCGCGAGGCGTTCGGCGTGCCGGAGGACCACGAGCCGATCGGCGCGATCGCGATCGGCCACGACGCCGAGCCCGCGCCCCGCGACCTGCGGTCCCGCCGCCGCCCGGCCCGGGAGGTGATCCGCTACGGCCACTGGTGAGGAGGCCTAGCGGACCACGACCTCGGTGACCGGCAGGGAGGAGTCGGCGGGCAGGTCCAGCGGGGACGGCGGCAGGCCGCGGGAGACGATCTCGGCGCCCAGGGCGGCGACCATGGCGCCGTTGTCGGTGCACAGGCCGGGCCTGGGGACCCGGACCCTGAGGCCGGCCGCTTCGCAGCGCTCGGCGGCCAGCGACCGGAGCCTGGAGTTGGCCGCGACGCCGCCGCCGATGATCAGGTCGGCGACCCCGTTCCGCCGGCAGGCCTGCACGGCCTTGCGGGTCAGCACGTCGACCACGGCCTCCTGGAACGACGCGGCCACGTCGGCGACCGGAACCGGCTCGCCCGCGGCCTGCCGCGCCTCCACCCAGCGGGCCACCGCCGTCTTCAGGCCGGCGAACGAGAAGTCCAGCGTGCCGTCGTGCTGCTTGCCGCGCGGGAAGGCGATCGCCTTCGGGTCGCCGTCGCGGGCCTCCCGGTCGATCGGCGGGCCGCCGGGGAACGGCAGTCCCAGGACTCGCGCCACCTTGTCGTAGGCCTCGCCCGCCGCGTCGTCGATGGTCGCGCCGAGCGGGATGACCTGCCCGGCCACGTCCGGGACGAGCAGCAGCGAGGAATGGCCGCCGGAGACGAGCAGCGCCACCGCGGGCGACGGCAGCGGGCCGTGCTCCAGCTGGTCCACGGCGATGTGCGCGGCCAGGTGGTTGACCCCGTACAGCGGCTTGCCGAGGGCGTACGCGTACGCCTTGGCCGCGGCCACGCCGACCAGCAGGGCGCCGGCCAGCCCGGGGCCTGCGGTGACCGCCACGGCGTCGATCTGGTCCGCGCGGACCCCGGCCACGTCCAGGGCTCGGTCGAAGGCGGGGATCATCGCCTCCAGGTGCGCGCGGCTGGCGACCTCGGGCACCACCCCGCCGAACCGCGCGTGCTCCGCCACGCTGGAGGCCACCGCGTCGGCGAGCAGTTCGCCGCCGCGGACCAGCCCGACGCCGGTCTCGTCGCAGGAGGTCTCGATGCCGAGCACCAGCGGGGCCGCGGTCACCGCAGCTTCTTCAGCATGACCACCGCGTCCACGCCGGACGGCTGGTAGTAGCCGCGCCTGATGCCGACCTCGGTGAAGCCGTTGCGCAGGTAGAGCCGCCGCGCCCGCGGGTTGTCCTCGCGCACCTCGAGCAGGACCTCCGCGCAGCCGCGCCGGTCCGCCTCGCCGACCAGCGCGCAGAGCAGGGCCGTGCCCGCTCCCCTGCCCCAGTGCGCCGGGTGCACCGCCAGCGTCACCACGTCGGCCTGCGGCCCGCCGGTGAACATCATTCCCCCGTATCCGATCACCGCGTCCGCCTCCTCGGCCACCAGGTACAGCCGGCGCGACGCGGGCTGCGCGAACTCCGCCGCGAACATCTCCCGCGTCCACGCGTCATCGGGGAAGAGCGCCTGCTCAAGCGCCATGATCGCGGCCATGTCGGCCTGGCGCATCGGCCGCAGCCGGATCGTGCGCGCGTCCTCGGCGCGGGGCTCGGACTCCGACCTCATGGCGGGGTCACCCGCTTCGGCGGGCCGGGCTCCCTGGCGTCCGGCCGGCGCAGGTAGAGCGGCTCGGGGGCCAGCAGCGGCGCCCGGTGCCCGACGACGATCTCGCAGAGCGTGCGGGCGTCGGGATGGGCGGGCCCGATCACGGTGCCGAACGCCTCCGGGTACAGCTGGCCGCCCGCCCCGGCCACCGCCAGACCGGTCGCGCCGGGGATCGAGTCGGCCCGGCCGACCGCGGGGCCCTCGCCGCGGGTCACCCGGCCGGACCCGGCGTAGCGGGCCCAGTAGACCTCCCGGCGGCGGGCATCGGTCGCCACCAGGAACTCGGCGTCCCGCGTCGTGACCGCGGCCGCGATCGCGTCCAGCGAGCACACGCCGTACACCGGCACGTCAAGGACGGACCCGAGCACCCGCGCGGTCATCACGCCCACCCGCAGCCCGGTGTACGGCCCCGGGCCGACGCCGACGGCCACCGCCGTCAGGTCACCCCGCGCCGCGCCCGCGTCCGCCATCACCTTCGCGATCATGGGGGTGAGCAGCTCGGCGTGCCGGCGCGCGTCCACCGTGAACGCCGACGCGACGACCTGATGCCCGTCGTGCAGCGCCGCGCTCACCGCTCCGGCGGCGGTATCGAATCCCAGAACCAGCACGGCGTCCAGCCTAGTGGGCGCCGATCAGTGCCCCGGTGCCAATGCGGGCCCGGTGCTAATGCAGGGAGGCCTCCGCCGCCGACGCGAACGCGAGGGCGGCCGTCGACAGCTCGGACTGCGAGACCGGCCCGTAGTCACCCTTGTTGGAGTGCTGCAGGCCGTTGAGGGTCGCCGTCACGATGACGTTGTGGAAGCGGACCACCACGGTGGCCACGTCGGTAACCGCCCCGCCGACGTGGAAGACCTGGATGGCGCTGAACGCCTCGTCACCGAGACCGGCCAGCGTGCGGATCGCGGCCTTCGGCTCGAACGAGTCCTTCGCCGGGCTGCGCAGGCTCTGCAGCGTGGTGGCGTAGGCGTCGATCGCGGCGAACGTGGCGCTGCCATCGCCGCTGGCCAGGCCGCTCGGCGCGTAGGCGAGGATGTCCAGTTCGAGTAGCCGGTAGACCGGGGCCTTGTCGACGGTCCAGTTGCAGGCCGATTCGAGCGCGCCGTTCACCGGCAGCGGGGCCGCCTGCTTGACCTTCCCCGGCAGGTACTGCGCCACGGTGGCGGCGGGCACCGCATCGCACGCGTTCGGCACCCGCTGGAGCTCGCCGGGCTGGAAGGTGGTGATCAGCGCGTTCGGCGTGACCGAGGCGGGACCGGGCCCGCCGCCGGTGAGCAGCACCGCGGCGGTCACGCCGCCGGCCAGCACGACCACGACGCCCAGCATGACGAACCACCGCCGCCGCCT